>JBFLWP010000012.1 GCA_040757595.1 Nitrospirota bacterium
CATTATTCGGGACTGGGTCCACTGGTACAACCACGGGCGGCCGCATCAGGCCCTCGGGTACCGGAGTCCCGTCCAATATCGCGCCCAACAATCACCCCAGGTGGCTTGATTCATGGGGAGCGCTACACTGACAAGCAAAGAGATTCGGAACGGGCAATGTGCCAGAGTCAAGAGAGAAAGGAACCGCCGGAACGGTTCACCGCAGAGCCGAGCAGGACACGACGTGTGACAGGGCTAGGACATATCGCCCGTGCACCAGCCGAGGACGAGGTGGAATCTGCTGTACATCCAACTTGGTCAGCACTGCCTGGGACACGGTTTGGATCTCTCGGTTCGACCGCGAAACGAGGATTGGCACAAATTGAAACTCACTCCTCTGCCAAAGCCACAATAAATCCTTAGCCAAAGTCTCGGATGAATCGAACGAAAGAATCAGCGCATCGGACAGGAATTCATGAATTGGGTGGATCTGCGGATAACCTGGGACGTAAGTCGGGTTTATAAAGTCGGTGAAGCCTTGTGTAGTGAAAATCACCCGGTCGCAGTCAGCCACCTCCTTCAATGCCTTCGCAAGGGATAGATCTTCGGAAGTTAACCCGGTCGTACGAGGAGGAATATCCAACTTGCCAACCGAAGCCCAGATGGATCCACTCCAGAGCAGGGCCACAGTGGCAAGCAGCAACACCATCACGCCCTTGGGAAGAGAGGTCGTGCGAAAGACGCTTAGACTCGGCCATCGAGGGCGGAGCAACAGATCCATACACCACACCGTTAGGCCACCCACGAGAAGTGAAATCAGAGGAGCAAACTGACGTCCCTGATAAAACATTCCCCCAGCGGTCACCAAGACAAGCGAAAAAGTACAGCCCGCGATGCTCAAGAGGAACAGGTATCGTAGAAACGCCTTCGCTTCTCGGCTGTTTCCTCGAACGTAGAGCCATCCCAGAAGAAATAAAACCGGTCCTAGCACGATCTTGAGAACAACTGACCGCCCAACCATGGACACCATTTCTCCCCACATCACCAGGATCCGACGCTGGGGCTGAGCAATGCTTCCCCCAAGAAAAGTGTCCATAATATCTCGATACGCATCGTGAGCGCCGAGATACCAAATGTTCTGCATCAACTGGCATGTGAAAGCGAGCGCAGGTGCTGAGACCATGCTGACCCATCGGCCGAGTCGAACACCCCTTCCTGTCATCAGGTCGAGCCCAACCATCCAAATCAGAAGGAACAGGACGGAATCGTATGAAGAGAGGGCCAGTGAGAACCAGATTATCCACGCCAACCCCATGTAGACTTTGTGCTGAGTGGGGGTCTCGACTTGTAACTCTTTCAAGGTGATCCACATGAACAAGAATCGTAAGAAGTCGTCGAGAGGCTGGTTGGCCAGGGAATCAGCGTATTCCAGAAACATTGACGAGGTCAGATAGTAAATCGCCGCGAACCACCCAATCGCTGGAGAAAGGATTCGGGAAAAAACCAAGTACATCAGCCACACCGCGACTAATGAGATAGTCAGCGATACAGCCCTGAATGCAGCAGCCTGGTCCCATCCTGCCTTCATGACTGCGGCAAAAGGGAAAAGGTAACCAGATGGATAGTGCGTGTAGTGAAGGCGCGGCCCAACATTAGGGCTTGAGGCTGGTGAGGTTCCATGTGC
Source organism: Nitrospirota bacterium (assembly GCA_040757595.1). NCBI lineage: Bacteria > Pseudomonadati > Nitrospirota > Nitrospirota bacterium. The sequence continues at coordinate 1,664 of JBFLWP010000012.1, forward strand.
ATGATGTCTGAGCGGTGGCTCCTCAAGAAACCGAGTGGCTACGGAATAGCCTTGCGGGAGAAACAAACCATAGTGCGCCCATACGCCGTCCTTCTGCCAATGTCGTATCGTCAGAAGCGTCTGGGCGTCTCCGAACATCCAGCCGCTCCATCGTTCTTCCTGAACAGCCCTGAGTAAAAGAACTCCTCCCACGATGAATAAAACAATAATAAGGACAAGCCCCCAACACTTTCGACGGTCCGAAGGTGCCACCTGCTCTGTCAAAAGTGCATGTGGCACAACAACTCCTTGGACTGGATCCTCTGCTATGCCCGCCGCCAAGGAAGGAATAGACATTAGGCCACCTGTCTGCCAATCCTCACGCGTTGTAAGGTGAACCGTCCCGCGGCCCAGGTAACAAGCGCCACGAGCACCAGACCTCCCAGAAGCCACTTTGAGAGTCCAAATAACAGCCAAAATACCTCGGGTTCGTATACATACTCGACCGACTGATTTCCCACACCGATTGCCACCCCTCGAAGTGTTGTATAGGTTCGCAAGAGTGGCTTTTCTACACCATCGACATACACCTTCCAACCTGGATAATAGCTATCCCCCAGCGTAAGAATGCCTCCTGAACTACCTTCGACCTTAATACTGACCCGATCCGCTCCTCGAAGGACTTGGATGCTTGGGCTCACCCCTTCAGCCTCTAATGCGCTGTGATCCTGGACTCTGCTGCAAATTGGCGAAGCTGCATCATCGCTGGCCACGAGAACAGCATGGGTTCTTAAGTCACGCAAACCCGAGCGATGGATATAGCGTAGGGCCTCTGTATCATTGATGAAACAGCGAACATCGGATGAGACAAATGCAGGACCGACTTCCTCTTGTGCAGCAAACAATGTCTTTCTGACTCCATCAAGCTGAAGAATTGGTAGATAGCCGGGCATAAGGCTACTTTGGTAGGCGAGCACGTACCTCACATCCAGGAGGCCTAAGGCTTCAAAGTTCGTCCGATTGGTCCCACGCACTTGAACAATGCTTTCAAATGGACCGGCCTCACTTCCATTGACTCCAATTTCAATAAAACGGCCATACCAAACTGGATGAAATAGGCTATATCCGGATGGCGTCCTTATTCCGCTTAGAGGAAGCATGGCGCTTTCCACCTCTGCAGTCCATGGGATGTTCGGCATCTCCCGAGTAAAGTCCACAACCCGTGCGTCTGACTCATTTAGGCGCTTGACGGCCACCAGGTCATCAGGAATTGCGTAACGCTGCGCATAGGTCATGGTTACATCGGGATTGGGCCCGCCCCTTGCGGGCAAAACGCCAGGCCGATAGCTATGCACTGAAGTGGTCAGCGAAACGGAGAGCACGAAGAGCCATACATACAAGATTGGCCTTGCAGGCCAGCCTGCCCTATACGAAGGGCGGGTCGCCTGCAGATATACCAGCCCGATCAGTGTGAGTGTGGCCAATGCGTACAGGAGCAAGTAGGTAAACATCGCGTAATCTTGAGGATGTATGACGGGCGGAACCTGCTTCATACGAAATACCGATACGGCAATCTGCGCGCACGCCAGCATACCGACGAGAAAGACGGCCCATCCCGCACGGGTTCGCCGCCCTTCAGAAAGCTCTGCAACCGACGGATGCAAGATTGCCCTATCCGCCATCCAGGAGAACAGCGTCAGGAGCGGGAAAAACGTAAAGACTCCAACCCGCTCGGCTGTCCAGCCACCAAGGAAAGGAATCGACTGCTTGGCGAAATTGATTTCATCGGAGAACAATTCCAACAGGAAGAAAACCACGGTCACCATCCAGGAAAAGGTGATAATTCTTTTTATCCGTCCCGCCTCACTGTTCAAGCGAGGGCCGAGAACGCTCCAGACGGCTACCGTCAGCACGACGACCGGATAGACGCCGTACTGATTATGACCAATAGCGATCCTGGACATTGTGTCTCTCATACGTGCAAGAAGGTGTGAAGAAGTAAAGGCCTCATGATGAAAAAAATAGTCTCCAAGATAACGCTGAGAAATCCTTGTCGCTTCGGCCAAAGACCAAAAGAAGGGCGAGTAGAGTATGAATCCCAGACCGACTGCGAGAAAGATTCCGAGGACTGATCGGACTGACGCAAAGACAAACGCAGTGTACGCTATCAATAAGAAACCAACGGTGATTAAGGTGGACGGAGAGCTGTTCAATGCATAGACGTAGAACAGCAGTGCGAGCGCTATGACCCGCAGCAACAGTTTTCGGAATAGAAGATGTCCTGCGATCGATTGATCGATGGCGTGCGCCATGGCCAAGAGTGCTGGGAACCAGGCAGCCCCCATCGGCATATCCTGAACGCCAGACCCACTTGCCATCCAATAGGCGGTCGCTGCAAATGTGCCGGCCCCGACAGCGGATCCTTCAAAGGAAAGCGATAGCGCCACCCTAAGATAGATCCACATGGAAACGGTCGCCACACCATACAGTATTACGTTCTCCAGGAAGTCAATCCCGAACGGAGACAACTGAAAGTATCGTGCACAAAGAACATGCAACGCATAAGGGCTGCTGACCAGGCTAGCAAACCAAGGCGACCCACTGAGTATATCTTCCCGCCAAAGGGGGCCGGGCAGAGAAAATTCCCCCAGGCGAGAAAACAGATATTTGCTGGTCAAATTGAGGTGATAGCGTTCCCCCCAGAACTGGTAGCTGTCCGAGCCAAAAAGAATAAAAAAACCGAACAGGACGGTTGGCGCCACCAGCCACATCAGCAGATTGCAGGTCATGCGTCGGCGCAGGATGGTCTCGCTGGTGCTGGATTCTGCAGCTTGTTCAGTGGATGCCGATAGATCGCTCATGAGGGTCAAACAAAATAATTCGGTTGATAGATGATCGCTGCTTCTCTGATTCTACAAGGCGAACGAGCCACTTTTACGCTACTGAATCGCATGCATGAGATACGTGCATGCGAAATCACCCTGTTGCCAAGCTCCCGTCTATCGGTTCGGTCGGCGGCGCCGACAGTGCAGCCGCTGCAAACGGACGTGGCGGCCTCGCCGACGGAAGCGCGGACGTCCTCGACTCCGGCTCGCTTCTGGGTTGCTCGATGTGGTCCTGCGCGAGCACCACTCCCTCCGATCCCTGGCACGGCCACGTTATGGGATTACCCCGCAAGCGCTGAGCTATCGGTTCCGCCGGCTCCTGCACGCCGAAACCTGCGCCACACGGACGCCCAGCCCTGTGCCAGGTGCGCTCGTCTTGTTGACCGATGGGCTGTGGTTCCGCTTTCAGCGGCAGCCGTGGGTGCTGTATCTCCTGGCGATCAAACCCGGCCGGCAGAATCGAGCGATCTTTTTGGATCCCGTCCTGCTGCCCGGTCGCGAGGAGGTCCGCCACTGGCGACGGGTCTTTCGCACGATGCCACCCGCCCTGACCCGGCGCATTCGCGCGGTGGTCTGCGACAATCTCCGGGGGATGAAGCGCCTGGTCCGCCGACAAGGCTGGGGCCTACGATTGTGTCACCTCCACTTAATCAGCCAGCTGCAAGCTCGGCGGGGGCGTCGCAAACCCGCCCTGCCTGGAACGACGACGCGGGAATTGGCCTATCGACTCGTGTGGCAAGCGCTGGAGCTTCCCGATGGCCCTCGCCTCGTGCACGTGCTGCAGCGACTCCGTCGCTGGCAGAGCCGGCCCTGTCCCTCCCGTCGGCTGCGGATGGTGGTCCGCGAGTTTCTCAGGGAACGGGACAGCTTCCGGGCCTACCGGCTGTACCCAGACCTGGAGCTGCCCGCCACCACGAATGCAGTCGAAGCCATGGGGCGGCTGATCCGCGACCTGGCGCGCCAGGCACGCAACTTCCGTTCGCCACAGGCGCTTCAGCAGTGGGCCGTGGCTTTTGTTCGTCGAAGACCAGCAATCACGTGTAACGGCAAACACCGTCAACCGAATTAATTTGTTTGTCCCGCTCATGACGAACGAGGCTCGTCGATTACCGAGAGATATGGGGACGTGAACGGTCGTGACTTGGCTGCCCGAAGAATCAACAAATCATCCTGATTGCTCTGGACGAAGGCGTACGGGGTCTAAATGGATTGCGAACCCAACCCTTTTATGAGGGCAGGCTCTTCATCAAAGCAGATTCTTCTCGTCACGGCGAGAGGGTGCGTATCCTGGAACCAAGGGGGGAGACAGCAAGGGAGAGACTCGGACTGCGTGGAGTTTACTTCAGGCATCCGTTCCGAGCTAACTCCTGGACCAGTTCATTGATCAGCTCCCGGTTTTGCTCGAGGAGATTACGGATTTCCTCATTGGAATAAATATCGACCTCCTCGGCCGACTGAAGATGGGACCCGATGAGGTATCGCCTTTCTTCCTCTGGCAGATTCTCCAATCGGGCTATGAACCGGGCAAGAAATTCATCCCACGTTGGTGGCTTGGCCTGGCCACGGAACGAGATCGTGTCTATTACCCTTTTGCGTCGGCATTCGCAGACGAAGAGCAACGCCAGGAGCTCCCTAGACGTCAAGCGATCGGCTAGGAATTCCTCTCTCAGCTCTGCCATGGGCCTCCAAGAACTTCGCTGGGAGGCTGGCTGAGCCCCTTGCGCATCTGGTAGAACTTTTCGCCCTCCTCGCGGGAGTGCTTGAGGAGCTCCGAGAAGAAGCTCTCCCTAATCGTCCGCAGGATATGACGGGCCGAGTACTTCATCGGGTAGATCTTGGTCCCTATCAGATAGGCTTTGGCCAGGTAGTACATGATGAAGTAGAGCTTCGTCCAGCGCCGCTTGATCAGGTGGTTGACGACGAGGTTACGCCAGGACGGGAAGACCAGCAGGACGAGGCCAAGCAGCGAGAGGTTGACCTGCTCCAATTTCTCCTGCGGGGTGAAGCAGGTGAAGGGCGACTCGGTCTGGTAGTTCTGGTGGAGCTTCTCGAAGTCCCCATCGAAGGCCCCGACGTCGATGGTGTATTGGGACACCGGCGTGCCCGGATAGGGATGCAGCTCGGGAAACTCGCCGAACACCACCCCGTTCTGGATGTTGATGTCGACGGACTCGATGTCGTAGTCGAGCACCCGATGCCGCAGGCCCAGGCCTTCGAGGTACTCCACGACCTTCTTGCGGGCCGCCGCGTCCAGCGGGCCGTTCAGATACACCTCGTTCCGGAGCGCTGCGAGGTTCATCCGGTGGTAGGACTCCAGGTGCATGCAGAGGTCGTTCGCCTTCCGCTCGAAATCGGGCGCGGCCGGGTCCGGAATGGTCGGCACCGGCACGGCCAGGATCGTGTTCGAGAAGGTGTGGATGTCGTGCTTGTGGCAGAGCTCGAAGGCGAACCGGATGTCCTCGGCGTCCATCCCGCGCTTGAAGATCTGCTCCCGAATGAAGGGGTTCCCTGACTCAATGGACATGCTGATGGACTTGATCCCAGCCTTCTTGAGGTAAGTCAGGATATCCGGATCGCGGCGAACCAGGTCGGAACGGACCAAGCAGTGGAATGGCAGCCCAATCGCTCTGGGATATTTGTCCGCGAACTCGATCAGCCACTCATCCGTGCGGAACACGAAGACGTCGTCATAGAACTTGATGAACTGGGTCCGATGCCGCCGGATCATATCCTCCAGCTCGGCGATGAGCCGGTCCACGCTATAGCGGTTCAGCATTTTCCCCTTGCCCTTGTACATGGCGTTGTACTTGGCGTTGAAACAATAGGTGCACGGGAAGGGGCAGCCTCGCCCGGCCATCAGGCTGCGCATGCCGAAGTCTTTGAGACGAGTCTTCGCATATACGACGTCGCGATCCAGGTAGGGGAGATCGTCCAGCGCCATGTTCCGCTCCCGTAGCACGACGCTGCCGTCCGGCTTGCGGTTGGTCCGTGTCACGACGTTTGGAATCTCATCGAGGCTGCCTTCCGTGGAGAGCACTCGTAGGATCGAAGGCCAGGCGTCGTCCCCTTCCCCAACCACCAGTGCGTCCAACTGGGTGTCCTCGACCACCCGCGGCATGGCGGGGCCGGCAAACGTCAGCGGGAGCTTCAAGTGCTCTCCATGGAGCTGCATGCGCATCGAGTTAAAGGTCGGGTGGGGGCCACCCATTACGGTGAAGATCCGGTCCTTATAGGTCGCCTTGATGGTCCGGTTGGCACGGAACATCACGTTGCTCTCGCCGGTCTTGGCACTGTAGGCCACGACATCTGGCCGGATCGAGCGGATCTCTTCCATGAGATTGTTGTGCTCGATTACATTCAGGAATGTCTCGTGTCCTTCCTGCTTAGCGAGCGCGGAAAGGAGCTCGATGTTCATCGGGTCAATGTAGTCTTCCTTGACCATGACGAACATGATTTTCATGACGGGATCCTTTGCTGCTTCATCGCGGCACCGTCAGGCCCGCGATTCGACCCGCCGCACCGAGCCGCGGTACTTGTGACGCTCCGCAACCCGGACCTCCCAAAAGAGTTCGCCGAGCGTTCGTAGCACACTTACGATGTTCTTGAGTTTGAAGGCCTTCGAGCGGCCATGCTGCCTAGCCTGTAGAGACATCGGCACCTCGATGTAGCTGTGACCGGACCGGATCAGGCGAACCAGAATCGCGGCCATGTAGGCAAACCCGTGAGTGCGCATGGGCACGGACAGCAGCAGCGACCGGCGATGGACGCAGGGACCGTTATAATAGCTGAGCCTCAGTCCGAAGAGCAAATTGACCAGCTCCACGAAGGCGGAAGAAATCATCTGGCGGCTTCGGGACCGCACCGCGGGTGTCGAGATGTAGGGCACCACGATGTCCACAGACCCTACCGCCGCCAGGATCGCTTGGATCGCCTCGCCTGGAATCTCGTTGTCGCCTGGAAACATGGTCACGTATTCCATCCTAGCAAGCTCCACGCCTCGTCTGTAGTTGTAACCGAACCCCATGTTTCGTGGGTTGTGGATCACTCGAATGTGCGGGTTCCCAGCCGCCAGCCCGTCGGCGATGGCGCCTGTGCGATCGGTGCTCCCGTCGTCGAAGATGAGCAGTTCGTAGTCGGCGAATCGGTCGCCGATGGCTCCTAGCACCGTCGTTACGGCGGTCGGCAGGCTACCCTCCTCGTTTAGGGCCGGGATGATGATAGAGAGGGTGCGCTCGTTCATGCGCGAGAGCGCCTAGAAGGGACCGGTGAAAGCCTTGTCCGGCACATCCAAGGGGGTCTCGTGCTGAATACCGAGTTGTTCCTCGGTGACCTCCGGCAGCCCCATCATCGTTCGGACCCCGTTCACCACGTGCACGGCGCGCGGGTAGAAGTGCTGCGCAAGGGCCGGTGTGCTGGGCGAGGGCAGATCCGGGAAGGTCACCCGCGCGGGGGGCGCCTTGAGGATTCCATAGATCTGCTCGGCCGCTAACGCCAATACCTCCGCGGCGAAGCCCAGAGACCGCCAAGCGCCGTCCACCACCACCAGCCTTCCGGTCTTGCGAATTGACTCGAAGATCTGGACTTTATCCAAGGGACGCAGGCTGCGTACATCCACCACCTCCGCCTCTATGCCGTCTCTGGCTAGCAGATCGGCCGCGCGCAGCGACTCCAGCACCATGTAGGAAGTGGCTACGATCGTGACGTCCATGCCTTTTCTCGCCGTCCTGGCCTTCCCGATCGGCACCGTATAGCGCCCTTCGGGAACCGGCCCAAAGACGTTGTGGAGCCATCGGTGCTCCAGGTAGATGACGGGATTGTTGTCCTCGACGGCAGCGATCAAGAGCCCCTTGGCGTCGTGGGGCGTCGCGGGCATCACCACCTTGAGCCCGGGTACGTGGGCGAACAGTGCCTGAAGGCTCTGGGAGTGTTGGGGGCCCTGCCCCCAGCCGCGCCCGATGATCATGCGGATGACCAGAGGCATTGCTGCCTGACCGCCGAACATGTAGTGCCAGTTGGCAGCCTGATTGATAATCTGCTCAACCGCCAGAAGCGCAAATTCGATACGCTGGTGCACCATGATCGGTCGCATCCCGACGAGGGCCGAGCCGATGGCCACCCCGGTCATGCCGTTTTCGGACGTGGGCATGTCCATCACCCGCTCCGGCCCGTATTTCTTCGATAGTCCCAGGACCGTGCCGAAGACGCCCTTGGGGTCGGCGGGCACGTGCAGCCCCATCAGGTAGACGGACGGATCACGGGCCAGGCACAGGTCGGTCGCCTCGTTGATCGCCTGGAAGAATTTCAGGTCCCTGGTCATGGCGCGTACAGGTGGTCCTGCAGGAGCTCCGGCTCGGGGAACGGACTCGCCTTCGCGAACGCCACCGCCGCCTCGACCTCCTCGGCGAGGCCAGCCTCGATCCCATTGAGGTCCTGCTGCGTGGCCTGGCCCCGCTGTAAGAGTCTCTGTTTGAGGCTTGTGATCGGGCAGCGGGCCTTCCATTCCTCGAATTCCTGTTCCGATCGATATCCCACGTGGTTGTCGTAATGGGGACCGCAATGCTCCCGCCACCGGTAGGTCTTGAACTCCAGGAACGTCGGTCCGCCTCCCGCCCGGGCTTTCTCCACGGCCACATTGGTCATGGCGTAGACTACCTCGACGTCATTACCATCGCCTAGGTGGCTGTCAAGCCCGTACCCGCGGGCCAGCACATGGATATCCCGCAACGGAGGCTGACGCACATCCAGCGCGGAATAGACGGAGAAGAAGTTGTTCTCGCAGACGAATACGACCGGTAACCGTTTGAGCACGGCAAAGTTGACGGCCTCATGGAAGACCCCTTCCTCCGTCGCCCCATCGCCCAGAAAAACAATGGTCACATGGTGTTCCTTTCGCAGGATGGTCCCGAAGGCCACCCCGACGCCGATCGGGATGGTGCTGCCCACGATCGGCACGGCGCCGAGGAACCCGACGGACCGGTCGATCAGATGCATCGAGCCGCCCTTGCCCCCGCAGCAGCCGGTCACCCGTCCATAGAGTTCTGCCAACATGGCCTTGAGGTTACCCCCCTTGGCCAGGTAGTGGGCGTGGGAGCGGTGGGTGCTGACGGCATAGTCCTCGGGCTCCAGGGCGGCACAGGCTCCGACCGCCACCGCCTCTTGCCCGACACTGAGGTGGACCGGGCAGCGCATCTGCTGTTCCGGATAGAGCTCGGCAATCTTCTCCTCGACCAGACGGATCCGCACCATACGGAGATAGAGATCGCGCAGGGCAACGGAAGCCATAGGGGCGGCATCCTTTCTCGCGGGTATCAGATGAAGTTGACGTGGGCGGGGGGATGAATGAGGTCCCACAGATACCGGTTGACCTCATCCATGCGGCAGTTTTGCCGGCATTCCGAGATGTTCAACTCGTGGCGGACATGCTGGAAGCTCCGCCGTCTCGCCTCCCCTTCCCAAATCTCGGAAAAGGACCGCTCATTGAGGTTCCCGTAGCAGAACCGGGCATCCTCTAGGTAGGCGCTGCATCCGTAGACGTCACCGCTGGCCATGACGTAGGCCCAAAAGAACGGCGTCGCCTGGCAGACCGTGTAATAGCGATCGGTCTCTAGGAGCTTCTCCATCGTCCGCCGGCGGAAGATCACCCGGAATTGATCGGTTTCAAGCGCCGTCAGCTCCTGCTCCGTGGGAAAGAGGCGACTGTAATCGTAGTCCTTGTAACCCTTCTGCATCGTTTCGGTGCTCATCAGGTGCTGGGAGTAGGGTTTGATGACGACATAGTCCGCCCCAATGTCCTTGGCGCGGGAGGCCAACGCGACGGACTCTGCCTCGTTCTCCGGAAGCAGCACCATCTGCACGCCAATGGTGCACTTGTAACGATTGGCGTGCTTCGCCTCGACCGCCTTGGCAAGGTTGCGGAAAACCCTGTCAAAGTCATCCGCCTTCGTTTGGTGCACCTTCGCGTAGGTTTCCCTGGTCCCGGCGTTGACGCTCGCCTTGATCCAGGTCACAGAGCCGAGCGCTTCTTGCACGACCCTTTCGTTCAATGCGACGGCGTTCGTGGTCAGCGCTACGTCGATCCCGACCTTTTGAGTCCGGACGATGATCTCGCCGATATGCTTGTGGAGGAGCGGCTCCCCCTCTCCGGCGTACATGATACTCCGGACGCCCTGCTCGGCCATCTCAGTCACGCGGCGGATCAGAAGATCCTTCTCGATCGTCCTGGCCTTGTAGCCGATATAGTCCACCGCGCAGAAGGTGCAGCGGTGGTTGCAGGCACCGGCAGGGGCGATTTCCACGTACACGGGATAGATGGACTTCGCCTTATCCCACTCGTCACCCGCTGCCTGCCACTGGGCGATCCGGTCCGGGTGGTACATGAGTTTGTGCGAATCTATACGGTAGAGGTCCATTCTCACTTCCCCTTACAAACGCAGAAGAGAGCTAGCAAGATCCCAACACGCTTCCATCTCGTGTAACACGGGAAGAATACTGCGCTTATTATAAAAAGAGCAAGGGAATTCCCTGCCTCCTCCTACCCACCGGGGCCCAAACGCAGGAACCGCTTAAACCACGCGAGGACCGCCGCAACGAAACGGCCTCGCCTAGTGGTCCGGTAATACCCCTTATCCTCAATCAAATACCCAGCATGCACCATCCGCCGCAACCGTCGCTCAATCATCCATTCATAGCCATAGCGCTTGAGAATTTCGTCGAACGCAAGACCGCGAATGGGCTCTGCGTCGAGTTCGATCATCGTTCGCACACCTACCGAACTCTCGGCCATATAAATAAATTGCGCATAGCCCATGAAGATGAAGAAATACAGTAGGCCTCCACACGCGAACGTAATCGAATCAGAGGGAGCCGAAAGAGCTACCGGCCAGACGCCATGATCATCAGGCACCCACGCATAGAACAGAGCATAGACAGGAAGGCCGCACAGCCAGAGGCCAACGAGTGCGCAGGCACGACGATTGACCTTGCTAAAATGGAAGAGCCCGGTCTGAAGGAGGAAATAGAATTCAAAGGTGAGCAAACCCGCCAGAAGCCCCCGCATCAGCCTCCCTCCCCCAACTGCAAGAACCGCTTCACGAAGGCGAACAGCGCAGCCGCTGATCGTCCCTTAGCGGTGTTGCAGTAGCGGCCGTTCTTCTCCACGATCCGTCCGATATCCAGCATTTCCTGGAGCCGTCGTCGAAGGATCGCCTCTGGGGTATACAGCGCACTGATCTCGGATAAACTCAGAAGACGGTTCGGAGCGCGCTCGATCTCAATCATGATCCGCCCCGAGAAGCCTCGATCAACGAGGAAGTAAAACATGGAGTACCCAACAAAGAGGAATACAAACACAATCAAAGCGTTCAGCAGATCAATCGCCCACCCTGCTGTTGTATAGACGGTGGGAAGAAATCCGAGACCGGATGGAGTCGTCCGATGCACGGCAATCAGGATCAAGCCACTGGCCGCAGCGATCCGAACCATGGTCACAAAGCGCCTATGTGGCACCCACATTTGAAAGGCGATTACGTGAAGTGCGAGAAACAGCATGAAAGCCGAGGTTGCCAATATCAAGCCCTTTAGCATCAGGCGCCTTCTCCCCTACTGGCCGAGGTGGACATGCTCGACCATGTCATGGACGGATCCATCAAATAAAACGTCAGTCCTACGACAGTCACTGCAATCCATTGGCTTCCATGCAAAAGGGTGGCATAGGCGGCCGCTAACGTCGGCTCCGTGCCCGCCACCATGACCAGCGCAGCGACGCAGAACCCGTGAAATGTGCCTACAAAACCCGGTGCAGAAGGGACGGCAACGCCGAAGAGAACGATCACGAATACGAGCGTAACTTGGACAGGCGTCAGGCCCAAATGAAATCCCTCGGCCATCACGTAAAACGCGGCAATGGCCACCCCCCAGACCAAAAAGGACAGGGCAAAGACCGCCAGACCCTGCCAGCCGCTTCTGAGTGCACAAAGCCCATCCAGAAACCGATGCATGAGGCCCAAAGCTTTCCTCATCCAAGGCCTGTTGCTGCCCACCCATCGCTCCGCTAACTCGAGCAGTTCCCCCCGATAACACGCTGCAGCCAGCAGTCCAGCGACAACTACCGCAACAAGCATCAAGACGGCAAGCCCGGACTTCTTGAGCAGGTTTGCAGCCCCTCCATCCAGACTAGGCATGGCTGCCAATCCCAGGCCGAATAGCGTTAGTGCGGCGATCACGTCAAACAGCCGCTCAACGACGATGCTAGCCAGGGCAGCAGGCATGGACGTCTGTTCCCGCCGTGTTAGCACCCAAGCCCTGATTACTTCACCGAGCCTGACCGGGAAGAGGCTGTTTGCCATAAATCCGATAAAGGTCGCCGACAGGAGCGATCGCGCGCCAACAGGAGTGGCCACTGCCAGGAGGAATCGCCAGCGTACCGCACGGACGACCAGACTGAGAAGTGAGGCAAGGACACTCAACATGACCCAGGCCACACCAACCCGACTGATCGCGCTGACCATTGAGGACAGATCCACTTGTCGAAATGCGTACCAAAAACAGACGACGCTGATGAGGCTTCCGACGAGGAGGCTGGCGATCTTACTTTTGATCACAGACGCCCGATGATCGAGTCCACGATGCAGTGACAGAGGGCAAGGTGAGTGATCTCGACAAACCCATAGGATGACGAGGGGGCGTAGAAATTCAGGTGTCCAATAGAGCGGAGTGGATTTTCCGGCTTGAATCCTGACATGGTTATTAGATTGCACCCCTTGGCGAGTCCAGCCTTACCTCCTTTTAGAATGTTTTCCGACCCACCTGAACTGCTGATCGCGATCAGCACGTCTCCCGAATCTGCGAACATCTCGATCGGTTTCTCGAAAACTTGCGGATAGCCATAGTCATTGCTGATGCATGTGAGGAGCGAGCTATCATTGAATGCGATCGCGCGCATACCTCCGTTCTTCCAGTAATCCACCGCCTGATGCGAGGCAATGGCGGCGCTCCCCCCATTGCCAATGAAAATAACCTTACCTCCGGCTCTAGTAGAGTTTACGATGATTGCGATTGCTTTTTCGATTCCCGCAGCCAGAGCCAGTGAACGGCCGTCCTCGCCTGTTGCTTCAACACACCGAAGCACCTGAGCCAGTTCGTCGAAATAGCCGACGGGATTCATTGTCGCTTCCTTCCCTCCAGTTCTCGCCGCCTTACTTCAGCAGCGCCGTGATGAACTTGTAGAGTGGCACAGGTTCTACGGCCGAACGGTTGCCGACGATTCTGACCGCCAACGCACCCACCGCGTTGCCAATGAACGCTACCAAGTCCATCGGTAGCCCCGCTGCCACGCAGGGTGCCGCGACCGACAGGTAGGCGTCGCCCGCGCCCACTCGGTCCACGACTTTGCTCGAAAAGACGGGAATTTGGTAGAAGCCTTCCTCGACGGCATAGGCCATGGATCCATGATGGCCCCGCGTGACCACGATCCGCCGGCTGTCGAGCTTGCTCGCGACTCCGGCAATCAACCCTCGGAGATCTCCCGTGCGGTCATGGCAAGCCAGCCGCATCTCAGGCTCGTCGATACAGATAAAATCGGCCCGCGGATACTTGGTGATCAGATTGAAACCCGTGTTGGCGCTGTTGGTCTGAGTGTTGACGGCCAGAAATCGAGCGCCGCTGCACAGCACACTGATGATCTCGCTCCCCATCAGGCCGTGACCGTAGTCGGCCACTAAGACGAGATCGTAGTTGCCCAGGACCGACTTGAGGTAGTCGCAGATCTCGTCCTCGATCCGCGATGGGAGCGCGCCGTCGTCGAGGAAGCAGACCTCAAACATCTTGGAGAGGAAGGCCTGGTCTACGTAGCGCCGCTTCACGATCGTGGAGGCGTCGTCACGGTGGAAGAACTGCGGCACGACGTTCGGCTTGAGGTGCGAGCGGACGAACTCCTCGCGTGACTCCCTGGAACCCAAGCAGGTGACCAGATGGACTTCTTCGCAGAAACCCGCCAGATGGTTCGCGCAGGCCAGGATGCCGCCCGCGAAGACCTCCTCCCGCAGGTAGCGAGTCGTGACCAGCAGTTCCTTCGGTGATTTGCCCATCGCCTGGCAGTAATGGTACTCGTCAATGATCGTCTCGCCGATGAGGAGCACCTTGAGCTTACGGAGGCTGTCGAGTTTCCGGATCGCATCCTCGGCGGAGTAGCGGTGCCGGAACTCCTTGAGGAAAGCCTGGGCTTCGTCCGGATAGACGTCGAAATGGCTGTTCAACAGCTCCGTCGAACTGAACGTGATCTCGTTGGTGAAGTGAATGCGCCCCCCTGATGCCTTGACCGCCGCCTCCTCCTGGTTGATCCCGCCCGTCAGGTCACGCTCCGGGTCGGCGTATTCACCACCCTTGACGTAGACCTGCGGCTTGAGCAACTCAATCGTCTCGACGGCAGTCGGCCACCGGTTGATTGCCACGTAGTCTATGGCGTGCAACGCTGCGACCGATTCCGCCCGCAACCGCTGGTTGAAGGCCGGCCGCCCGGGCCCCTTGTTCACGTACTCGTCGCGCGTGACCGTGACGACCAATACATCACCTTCCTTCTTTGCGGCCTCGAAGTGCCGGATGTGGCCGGGATGGAGCAGGTCGAACACCCCGTGGCAGTGAACGATGATCTTGCCCTGCCGACGGAGGTGCTCAAGGATCCCCGCCAGCTCATCAAGATCCTTAACCTTGTTCGCTGCATTGATGCCTTTCATGGGCTCTCCTTCAGCCTTGCCGAATCACTTCGACAGATACTCGAACCATTCTTTGGTCGCGCGCGAAATCAACTCCGGCGTCCAGACCGGGGCCTGTCTCCAGTCTTGGATGTAAGCCAACATCCGCCGCACGCCGTCCTCGAACGTGACCTCCGGCTTCCAGTCCAGTTGCCGGCGGATTCTCGTGGTGTCAGCGAACGTGCAGTCCGGCTCGCCCGGCCGCTTGGGCACGTGCACCACCGGTCCGCTGAGTAGCTCCACCAGTCGGTTGACGCTGTAGGTCCCGCCGGACCCCACGTTGAAGACGACCTGGCACACGTCGGACTCGGCCGCCGCGAGGAAGGCCCTCGCCACGTCGGTCACGTAGGTGAAGTCGCGGGTCTGGGTGCCGTCCCCCACGACTGTGAAGGGCCGCCCCGCGAGCTTCTGCGCGAGGAACACCCCGAAGACTGCTCCGTAGGTCCCGGAGGTCCGCGACCGCGGGCCGTACACGTTGAACAGCCGCAGCGACACGACCGGCAGCTTGTAGACCTGCCCCCAGTGCAGGGCGAGCTGCTCGCCCAGGTACTTGGTCAGGGCGTAGGGATACTGAGGCCGAACCTCCGCCGTTTCGGGCGTCGGCACTTCGTCGGGGATGCCGTAGCAGGAGGAGGAGGCGGTGTACAGGAACCGCTTGACTCCCGCGAGGCGGGCCGCCTCCACGACCGCCGCCGTCCCATCCACGTTGGCCTGGAAGTACTCCAAAGGCCGCTGGATCGAAGGCACGATGTCCGCAAGGGCCGCCAGGTGGAAGACCCAGTCTGCGCCGTCGAACAGCGGCCGGATCGCCTGCACGTCCGCCACGTTCACCTGATGAAAGGACCAGCCCGGCCGTCCCTGGAAGGTCGAGAGGTTCTCGCGCCGCCCAGTCGACAGGTTGTCGAGCACCGCCACTTCATGCCCGCGCGCCAGCAGTAACTCCACCAAGTGGCTGCCGATGAACCCCGCCCCGCCTGTGACGATCGCCTTCACGTTCCCCTTTCCCCCTTCGCCGCTCCGCCTCAATCGTGGCCGGCGGTCCCACCGGCGATCATCCGCGCGAGCAGCCGGTCCACGAAACTGGCGGCGACGAGATTCACTCCCAGGACGGCCCGCCGCCGAACCGGTTGCGCGATAACCTCGGCGCGTGGCCGGCGGATCACCCCGACGATGCGGGCCGCGACCGTCCGGACGTCCTCCACCGGCCCGACCAACCCGCGATGCCGCTCCGTGCGGCGACACGCCGCGTCGAAAAAGTCCGTCCGCGTCGCGCCCGGAAGGACGAGGCTCACATCGATGCCCGTGCCCAGAAGTTCGGTCCGGAGCGACTCCGTGAGGCCGACCACCGCGAACTTCGCGGCGCAATAGGCCCCGACGTAAGGTGATCCGCGTCGCCCGGCGGTCGAGGCCACATTGATGATGTGGCCGGCGCCCTGCCCCCGCATGACCGGCAGCGCCGCCTTGATCCCGTGGAAGGTCCCCCTGAGGTTGACCGCCAGCATGGCTTCAAGGTCCTCGATCGTGGTCTGTTCCACGGTCGCGAACAGCCCGGCACCCGCGTTGTTGACCAGGACATCGAGCCGACCGAACCGCTCCACGCAGCCACGGACGGCCGAGTCGAGCGTCTCCGGGCTCCCCACGTCCCCCGCGAAGATTTCGGCCGAGCCACCCGCCCCCCGGATCGCGTCAGCCACCTCACGCAACCGGCCCTCGCGGCGCGCTACGAGACCCAGCTTGGCTTCTTCGGCGCCCAGAAGCAGGGCCGTCTCCCGGCCGATCCCGCTCGATGCTCCGGTGATCAAGACCACCAGTCCATTGACGGCGCGTGCCACCGCCTCGCTTCCTGATTTTGCTAAAACGGCCAGGCAGCCAGCCTGGCTCTGGCCCACCGGACGAAGACCAGCGGGGCGAACCGCGGTCCCACTCCCAGGTAGGCGAGAGGGATCAGCATCAGCCGGCCAAGGACATACCACCAGCGCCGGTCGCGCAGCGGAGTCACGACCCAGGTGAATGACAGGGGCTCGCGACGGAGCAGACCGCGGACCTGCGCCAACTGCAGACGGTTGGACACGCACACCAACGTCCCGACCCCATTGGCTCTGGCATCTGCAGCAACGTTGCACGCCTCCTGCACAGTATCCAGTGACAACCTAGCTGCGGAAAGCTCGCCGGAGCACGTAATCGCCTCCGGAGCAACACCCTTCAAAACAAGCTTCCGCTTGAGAAGCTGCTCGACCGATTCCGGATACCGCGCGGAATTGCTCCCGTAGAGCCAGATGGGCGCACGGGATTGCAGATACAGTGCGACCGCCCGTTCCACGCGTTCGTCCGCTTCCGCCGTGTCCGGGTAATGGCACAGCAACCAAATGACCGACGGCGTGATCCGCGGCGACGGCACATCGCGAGGGAATCCCATGCCCATCTTCACCTTTCCCTCGGCATTACACCGCGTCTGCGTTTCAGGTCCCATAGTACGCTTTGTACCAATCGACGAACCGCTGCACGCCCACCTCGATCGGGGTTGCGGGCTTAAAGCCCACGGCGGCCGCAATGTCCTCGACTTCGGCGCATGTGGCGGGCACGTCGCCTGGCTGAAGCGGGAGCAGGCGCTTTTCTGCCTTTCTCCCGAGAGCTTTCTCCAAAATCTCGATGAACCGAAGCAGGTCAACGGGTTGGTGATTGCCAATGTTGTAGAGCCGATAGGGCGCGGCGCTGCTGCCCGGGTCGGGGCGCTCCCCGGACCAAGCCGGATCGGGTTCGGCGGGCTTGTCGAGCACGCGCACGACCCCTTCGACGATGTCGTCGATATATGTAAAGTCTCGCTGCATTTTCCCGTAATTAAACACCTCAATGGGTTCACCATTCAGTATGGCCCGAGTGAACCTGAACAGCGCCATATCGGGCCGACCCCAGGGTCCGTAGACCGTGAAGAACCGGAGCCCAGTAACCGGTAGCCTGTAGAGGTGGGCATAGGCATGGGCCATCAACTCGTTGGCCTTCTTGGTGGCGGCGTAGAGTGAGACGGGATGATCCACGTTGTCGTGCACGGAAAAGGGCATCTTAGTGTTTCCGCCGTAGACGGAACTGGAGGAGGCGAAGACGAGGTGCCGGACGCCGACCTGTCGGCAGCCCTCCAACACGTTCAGGAAACCGACGATGTTGCAGTCAATGTATGCGTGGGGATTCACAAGCGAGTAGCGAACGCCTGCCTGGGCCGCCATGTGCACTACTCGCTGGATAGGGTGCGTGGCGAAGAGCCGCTCCATTCCAGGCCGGTCCGTGAGATCGAGCTTAGTGAACTGAAACCCTGCGATCGAACTAAGTCGGGCTAGCCGCGCTTCCTTCAGCCGGACGTCATAGTAATCATTCATGTTGTCGAGCCCTAGGACTTGATCGCCGCGCTCGAGCAAGCGCCGTGCAACGTGGAAGCCGATGAAACCGGCTGCGCCTGTCACAAGGATGACGTGATTGGCCCGACCCATGAGAGTCCAGACAAGGTCAAGCGGGAACGACATCCACCGCGTCGATCTCAACAGCCGCGGCCTGTCTGATCAGATGGACTGAGATCACGAGACGACACCTCTTCTCCTTTCGGAGGAGAATCCCCCGCACTCCCTCCAAGGGGCCCCTGACGACCTGCACCGCCATCCCTTCTCGCAGATAAGGATGGGCATCATAGGGAAGCGTGCTCGCCATCAAGCTCATCAGTGCGTCGATTTCCTCGTTGGGAATCGGCTCAGGACGGTTGCCACTGCCAACGATGCTGACGACGCCGGGCGCCATCAAGACCCGGAGCCGATCCCGCCACGAAAACTGCGCAAAGCAATAGCCGGAAAAGAGCGGCACCTCTATTCGTTTTTTCCGGTCTCTCCACTGGCTCAATCGTATCAACGTCGGGAGTAGTGGCCGGATACCTTGACCGGCGAGCCGATCTCGAACCTGCTTTTCGTGGCGGGACTTTGTCCGAAGTGCGTACCACCGCGTGACATCTTCGAATTCGGGCACAGCTCCGCCCTCTCACTCACAGTGATAAAATTAGAAAAAGACGAAAAAACGATGACTCAGCTAGATTGCCAAGCTCGGCGCCGCGACCGAATCTCTTTAACTCGAACCGGGCTGCTCTTGGTCAAATTTCCGCTCTTTGGGCTCAAGTGCTGGCAACGACGTCCTTTCCGTTGCCCGGGCACGGCAAGGTCATTTGGGAGAAAGAGCACCGTGCCCAGTCGTAAAGACTTCCTCGCATGATACGACCAGACTACGATAAGGTTCTCAGCGATCATACTGACGAGTCGTCCCTTGAAGGAGTTACGGAATCTACCGGCGATGCACGTTGCGGCAGGACAGGGGGAAGGTCACTTCACAAAGATGCTCCATCACCGGGCAGAAAATCGCAGAGTCCTTTGGAGCAGCGATGTAGTCGAACCTCGACATTTTCGCAAGACCATTTCAGTGAGCAAGGGTTCGGACTGGTCAGGATACGGCTGCGCCGTCCTGTCCCCCTGTCGCAATCCTTACAGGACACCGCCACCGTCGTCCGAAAGCCCGTTTTTTCGCGCCAATATTTCTCATTTTTTTCAAGATAAGTCAAGACATTACGAGTGTCCACGTCCCGTGCATAATCCGCTATTCCAGACCTGGTTATTATCTGCAGATTTCAGCCTTGGTTGGCCCGAGGAGAAAACCCCTACGCAGCTTTTCCATCTCCTCTTTATCAACCGTCCGGGAAGGCCTCGCTTTCGTCAAGAACGTTTAAAAGGGCTCGCCGGCTTCAGAAACGGCGGGTCTCCGTGATCCAACCGATGGAGCTGGAGCGGGGCCAGGGCCTCTGCCTTGGAGACCACTTCAGTCCCGCCGTCGCCGGTCGACCGGAAGACATCGAGGGCCCGGCTGTAATGGTAGCCGCAACCGTGAGGGCCCAGTTTCGATTTCAACTCCTCCGGCCGCTCCCAGTGGGCGGTCAGGAGCGCCGTCCGCGCCGGATTGCGCTGGCTGAACATGAAGCTCAGATGGTCCGGGTACCAATCCGCTCCGCCGGTCGCATAGGAGACGAACAGGCGGGCCTGGGCTTTCGCCGCAAGCTCCGCCAGGTAGCCGTTCGTCAAATAGCCGTTCTCGCCCGGCTCCAACCACTTTCCCGGATGGGAGAGGCAGGCATGGGCGGCATAGGTCCGGATCTCCAGCAGTTGCTGCTGGGAAGCGAAGACCGTTGCAATCGGCCCATGTCGGTAGACCAACTCGTCAATCACCCCTTCCTTCACGACCGACTTGCCGGAATTGGTCGGGCCGCTGTCCGCGTGGACCAGTGTGTTGCGGCCACGATCGGCGATCAGGTAACAGTTGCGGGGCATCTCCAAGTCGCAGGGGTCCTCGCCGAAGAAGGGAACCGAAACGATGCCCCCGCCCTCGAACGGCCAGGTCTCCCCGTGCACCAGTTCGACGATTTGCGTGAACCCCAGCTCGCGCAGCAGCGACAGGTAGTCGTAGTAGAGGGCCCGACGGTTGCGGCGGCTCGGCACGATGACCGGGATGTCCTTGGGCATGTGCAGCAACGTCCGGGGATCCACGTGGTCGTCATGGTCGTGGGTGAGAAAGATCGCCGCGGGCCTCGGCAGGAGCAGGCCCCAGAGCGAGGGGACCGAAGACTCCGCGAACCAGGGGAGCAGCCAGGGGTCGAAGAGAAAGAACTGGTCCCGCTGCCGGTACAGCAGGGCGGCGTGTCCCAGGTGCACCACGTCTTGATCGCCTGTCTCAGCGAGCCAGTGACCCCGCACGGTCGAGCGGGCCGACGAGGCCAGACAGTCGTGCCGGTTCAGCGTCTCGAGCAAGGCAGTCACGTGCCGTTCCACGTCGCGGCCAGAAGCGGTCGCGACGGTCCGAATCTCCGGTACCTTGTGGGTCCCGTCCAAAAAGCCCAGGAACTTGCCGATCGCTGGCGCCATTGATGGTCGCTCGAACCGGATCGGGATCGCCTGTCGGGCCGCAGCGTTGAAGACGCGGAGCCCTGCAGAAGTGACGGTTGCGGACTTCGTCGGATCCTTCGGAAAATCCCAGTGAAAGGTTCCGTCCTCGGCCCGGCCGCAGCGGATGTGGGCCTTCAGGTGCGGACGCGAGGCGACCAGCTCGGCGTAAGCGTCTTCCAATCGAGAGCGGACGAGAGGATCATCCAGCGGAGCCCGTCGGGAAAACACGTCGCTGATGGCGGTCTCAACGGCGCTCAACAGAAGCTGGTGGGCTTCGTGTAGGCTGGCCACCACCGCAGGATCGACTCCTGCGACATAGGGAAAGGGGCCGGGCGGCTCCGCGCTCTCCAACTGGACCCAGGCCCACGGGACCAGGCCAACGTAGTGATCGGAACGGAGAGTTTCCCAGATCGTGCTCATGTGGTTCAGAACCGGGTGGTAGAGGCGGCCCGCCCTCCCTGATCCGACGCTGGCTCCGGCCGGCTGATGGTAGGTTCGTAGAGGATCTGGACGGTGTTTCCGTCAGGATCGGCCACGTAGCACGAGTAGCTGCCGTCCCGGTGGCGCTTCGGACGGTGGACGACGGGGATTCCCTCCCGCTCGACCCGCGCGAACAGCCGATCCACCGTCTCCGGACTGTCCACCACGAACCCCAAGTGGTCCAGCGCCTGCCGGCTCGGCTCCCGGTCGCCGGCCCATTCGCCTGGCGGAACCTGGTGCAGGGCCAGGTTGTCCCGTCCCGTGCTGAGGTAGAGGTTCTCGGGATCCGGCTGCCAAACCACCCGCATGCCGAAGAGCCCCTCGTAGAACGAGTGGGACTGCTGCAAGTCCCTCACGCGCAAGGCCACATGCCACAATCCGCGAATCATCGGCGCTTCCTCAAAGAAGCCCTCGCCCTTTGACCATTCGGCCGCAGCAGACTCCGGCTATACTAGGGCCGCCCCTCGCCCCCGTCAACCCCGAAACTTGGCCAAGTGTCTGATCTGTCCAAGGGGTTGGACAGGCCACGAGTCCGGTCCATCCTGGGATTTGGGTCAGACACTATGGTACTATCCGAATCTTCCCGGTCGTTCACAGAAAGATCGAGGCTGATACCATGAACTGTTTGCACCGAACCGGCTCTTCCCTGCTCAGTCTGCTTCTGCTCGTCGCGGCTCCCCTCGCCGCCACGGCGGCATCCCTTCCCCAAGTCATCGCCGGACGCGACGGCGCCCCCATGGTGCTGGTTCCAGCCGGGCCGTTCCAAATGGGCGTCCCGGCAGGAGATCGTGACGGCGGCCGCGACGAATACCCTCGCCACGAGGTCGTCCTGGACAACTTCTACATTGACAAGTTCGAGGTCACCAACGGCCGCTACCTGGAATTCGTGCGGGCCACCGGCCACCGGGCTCCACAGCACCCGAAGGATCCGAGCCGGAACCTCTGGCAGGGCAACCGGATGCCCGAGTCGGTCGCGGACCGGCCGGTCATCAACGTGGACTGGCACGACGCGGACGCCTACTGCCGGTGGGCCGGGAAACGGCTGCCGACGGAGGCCGAGTGGGAGAAGGCGGCGCGGGGATCGGACGGCCGACGGTTCCCGTGGGGGAACGTGGAGCCGACCCACAAGCACCTCAACTACAACCAACGCTGGATCGGTGAGAAGACGCTGATGCCGGTCGGCAGCTACGAGGCGGGGAAAAGCCCTTACGGGGCCTACGACATGGCCGGGAACGTCTGGGAATGGGTTGCCGACTGGTACGATCCGCTCTACTACGAGAAGAGCCCGGCCAAGGATCCGAAAGGGCCGGAAACCGGCACCCACAAGGTGATCCGGAGCTCAGGCTGGCAGGTCGAGACCCCGATGGTCCGCATCTTCACCCGGGTCAAGAGCGATCCTCTGGACCGGAACGACTCCACCGGCTTCCGCTGCACGAAGGACGCTCCGTAAGCGAGCGCCCGATACGGCGCGCAGTCCCGCCCCCGCCCTAATCCAGTTGAAACTCTTTTCGCCAATCCGCCTCTTCGGTCAACGGGGGCTGCGCGTCTTTCCTGAGGAGGCAATTCCCGAACACGAGGACATCCATCTCGGTCCGCATGAAGCACCGGTAGGCGTCCTGCGGGCTGCACACGATCGGCTCCCCGCGCACGTTGAACGAAGTGTTGACGAGCACGCCGCAGCCGGTCTTCGCTTCGAACGCGCACAGGAGGGCGTGGAACCGCGGATTGGTCACGCGGGAGACCGTCTGAATCCTGGCCGAATAGTCCACGTGGGTGACGGCCGGGATATCGGACCGCGGCCGGTTCAGCCGCTGGATGCCGAAGAGTCGCCGGTCCTCCTCTGAAAGCGGCAACCGGCGGGCCTCCCGGACCGGCGCGACCAGCAGCATGTACGGGGAGGGTTCCGCCAGGTCGAAATAGTCCGAGACCCGCTCCTCCAGGACCGCCGGCGCGAAGGGCCTGAACGACTCCCGGTATTTGATTTTCAGGTTCATCATGGACTGCATCTTGGGGGAACGGGCGTCCCCGAGGATGGACCGGTTGCCCAGCGCGCGGGGCCCGAACTCCATTCGCCCCTGGCACCAGCCCACGACCGCCTCGTTGGCCAGCAGATCGGCCACCGTCTCGAACAGCTCGGCATCGGCGAGTTTCTCGAATGGATAGCCATGCTTTCTCAGGAAGGCTTCGACCTCTTCGTCGGAAAAGGCGGGTCCCAGGTAGGAGCCGTCCATGCCGTCGGGCTGCTCCGGATCGAGCCGGCGCGTGCCGCCGGCATGGACGTGATAAGCGGCCAGCGCCGCCCCGATGGCGCCGCCCGCATCGCCCGCCGCCGGTTGGATCCAGAGCCGCTCGAAGACCCGCTCGCGGAGCACCAGCCCGTTGGCCACGCAGTTCAGCGCCACGCCTCCGGCCATGCAGAGGCGCCTCATGCCCGTTTGCCGGCGCACGTGGCGCGCGATCCGCAGCACCGCCAGCTCGGTGACGTCCTGGATGGATCGGGCCAAGTCCATCTCTCGCTGGGTCAGGGCGGACTCCGGCTGTCGCGGCTCCCCTCCGAACAGCCGGTGGAACCGTTCGTTGGTCATGCGCAGGCCGGTGCAGTAGTCGAAGAAGTCCAGGTTTAGGCGGAACGAGCCGTCTTCTTTCAGGTCGATCAGATGAGTCAGAATCAGGTCCACATACTTCGGCTCCCCGTAGGGCGCCAGCCCCATGACCTTGTATTCGCCGGAATTGACTTTGAAGCCGGTGTAATAGGTGAAGGCGGAATAGAGGAGCCCGAGCGAATGGGGAAACGTGATGTCCGCCTGGAGGGTCAGGGAGGCCTGTCTTCCGACCCCGAAGCTCGTCGTCGCCCACTCCCCCACCCCGTCCATCGTCAGCACCGCGGCTTCCTCGAAAGGCGAGGGGTAGAAGGCGGAGGCGGCATGGGAGAAGTGATGCTCCGGGAATAGGAACGGCTTCTCCCAGGCTTCGCACCCGAGCTCGACGGCGACCGCCTCCAGTTCCTGCCGGAGCAGCTTCTCCAGAAAGAGCTTCTCCTTGAGCCAGACCGGCATGGCGGCCACGAACGACCGCCACCCTCTGGGAGCAAAGGAGAGGTAGGTCTCCAGGAGCCGTTCGAACTTCAGCAGCGGCTTGTCGTAGAAGGCCACCCGGTCCAGGTCCGCCAGCGTGATCCCCGCCTCACGCAGACAGTAGGCCACAGCGTGGTGCGGGAACCGCGCATCGTGCTTCCTGCGCGTGAACCGCTCTTCCTGCGCCGCCGCGACGATCCGCCCGTCCGCCACGAGCGCAGCGGCTGCGTCATGGTAGTAGGCGGAAACCCCCAGGACTCGCACGACGTACTCCTAAAACAGGGTGTAAATGAACGGAGCCACGGCCGAGCCCTCAGTCAGGACC
Source organism: Nitrospirota bacterium (assembly GCA_040757595.1). Classification (NCBI taxonomy): domain Bacteria; kingdom Pseudomonadati; phylum Nitrospirota; species Nitrospirota bacterium. Next base: position 26,114 of record JBFLWP010000012.1, read on the forward strand.
AGCAGCGCACCGAACAGGAGCAGGACCATGATGATCGGCAAGAGCCAAAACTTCTTCCGCTCGCGCATGAACGCCCACAGTTCCTTCAGAAACGATCCCACACGCCCCTCCTCTTACCTTTCACCCATCACGCGTCACCTGTCACCGTTTCTCAGAACTGCCGCTCCATTCGCTCCGACGCAAAGTCACCCTCATGACGCCGGCGCCAGTAGGACCCGTGGCCCCCTTTCGCGGAGATCGGAATCGGCTGTCGTCCCATCAGCCGCAAGAGGAGCCCCATCGGCACGACTACGATCGCAAAGACCAGGGTCATCAGGATGCGGGCGTTGATGCGCCCCAGGGTCGCGGCAAGTTTCATCCACCAGGTTCGCACCGGGCCGAGCCAGGTTGGAGCCAGCAATGCCGTCGCCAGGAAGCCCAGCCCGATCCCGGCCAGCCACCAGGATGCTGCGCCATTCCAGACGTACCTGATGGCGGCGAGCACGCCCAGGGCGCCGGCCATGACGAATCCGAAGGTCCGATCGTGTGACATCGTGGAACCTGATTGATCGCGGACAGTCATAGGAGATCCTTGGCGAAACGCGGACTCTGCTCCCAGAGAAAATGAGTCCATAGCCTAGTCTATCGGAGTCGCGCCGATCAAGAAGAAACGTGGTTAGATCTCTCGACGTAACAGCCGGACGTCGTCCTGTGCTAAGCTGCTTCTGCGCAGGTGACGCACCGCTTGCCAACACCCAGAAACCACATTCCATGCTCGCCCGTGAACTCCAGGGCTTCGCCGGCCTAAAGGTTGCCGCCTTCGAGAGCCGGATGGCGGACGAGATGGCCCGCCTGATCGCCCGCTATGGAGGCGAACCGCTGGTCGCGCCTTCCATGCGCGAGGTCCCGCTGGCGGAGAACCCCGAAGCCCTGGCCTTCGGCGAGCAGCTCCTGGCGGGCGGATTCGACCTGGTCCTCCTGTTGACCGGCGTGGGGACCCGCACGCTGGTCGAAGTGCTCCGGACCCGCTACCCGTTGGAAGCCGTCAAAGCGGCGCTGGGGCGGACCACGCTCGTGGCCCGAGGGCCCAAGCCGGCTGCCGCCCTCAGAGATCTCGGCCTGACGCCGCAGGTTACAGTGCCGGAGCCGAACACCTGGCGCGACATTCTCCAGGCCCTGAACGTGAGCGTGGCCGGCAAGAAGATCGCCGTGCAGGAATACGGGGTCACGAACGCCGACCTGCTCGAGGCCCTGCGCGCCTGCGGCGGCGCGCAGGTGACGGCCGTGCCGGTTTATCGCTGGGCCCTGCCGGAGGACCTGGCTCCGCTCAGAGGGGCGTTGCAGGCTATCCTGTCCGGACGGGTCGACGTACTCCTGGTCACGAACGCCGTCCAGGTGGATCACGCGCTGCAGGTGCTGAGGCAAGAGGGCCAGGAGGAGCGGTTTCGTCAGCAGTTGGGCCGGATGGTCGTGGCTTCGATCGGCCCGACGGCCAGCGAGCGACTGCGGAGCCACGGGCTGCCGGTGGACCTGGAGCCCTCCCACCCCAAGATGGGCCTCCTGGTCAAGGAGACCAGCGAGCGGGCGCAAGGCCTGCTTCGCAGGAAACGCGGAACGATGAGTGATGAATGATGAACGGGGAAAAGCCGGCCTCTTAATTCATCGTTCGTCATTCTGACTTCTGCATTCCAGACCGCTCATCGTTCTGCACTCTTCGTTGCGTCACGGGCGCAACGGAAGCCCAGCCAGTTCATCTTCGTGGTCGGGTCCGTCCCGTTCCGCTGCGCGGCGCGGACGGTGGGGGTGCTGTCGATCCATCCGCCGCCCCTGAAGGCCTTCTGAGTCCCCTTCTCCGGCCCTTTGGGATTCCGGTCCGGCGCGCTCCTGTAGTACTCGGCGTCGTACCAGTCCGCTACCCACTCGGCGACGTTTCCCGCCAGTTGATAGATCCCGTAGGGACTCACCGCGTTTTCGTACTTGTCCACGGAGATGATCGGAGGATAGAGGAGGAGCCGCTCCGGCCGGTCGCGGACCGGGCCGGACAGACCGGTGCGGCCGAAATTGGCTCGGGTCAGGCCCGCCATCTGGTTGCCCCAGGGGTAGATGCGCCCGTCCTCCCCCCGCGCGGCCTTTTCCCACTCGGCCTCCGTGGGCAGCCGTTTTCCCGCCCACCGGCAGTAGGCGTCAGCGTCGTACCAGGACACGTGCATCACCGGATGGCTGGCCATGGACTCCTGGAAATTGCCGCCGTCGTACCGCCAGTCGAGGAGTGGGTTCCGCCCGGTCGCCAACACGAATCGCAGGAACTGCACGGTCGTGACTTCGTACTTGTCGATGTGATAGGCATCCAGATACACGCGCCGCTGGGGAAACTCCGCCGGGTAGGCATTCCGGTCCGCCTGCTTGTTGCTCCCCATCAGGAACCAGCCGGCCGGCACCGTGACCATCTCGTCCCTGGCCGGCAGCTTGGCCCGCTCCTCGGCCAGCCGCTTCCCTTCCGCGGTCCACTCGACGATGATGTCCGCCACGTCCGCGGCTCGCCCCACACCGGCCAAGCCGATCCCCCCCAGCGCAAGAGCGATGACGCCGTTCCTGAGCAAATCCACAACTCCTCCGTATCTATACAATCAGAACAATCGGACACTTACTGATGCGACAGCCCCTGGTTCTTCGGCTCCGCCTTGCCGCCCCGATCGAATTCCTCCAGCGGCTGGAAGTTGACCGGGAGCTGGAACATCGAATCGGAGACCGGGCGCAGCCTCACGTGCCGGTATTCCACCGTCCAGCTTCCGTCCTTCCTGGCCAGCTTCAGCGGGAACCGGATGTCGGTGGCCAGCCATTGATAATAGATCACCTCCCGATCCCCTTTCCGTACCGTCACCTGATAGAGCGTGGTCGGGTGCCCGTCCAGCGTCTCGGTTCCGATCTCCTCCCGCGCCACCTCGCCCTCCAGCCGCTCGCTGACCTTGGGCGCCTGCTCCGGGTCATAGGGCACGGTCTTGAAGTGCTTCATCCGGGAGAGCAGCAGCCACATGACCTGCTTGTCCTTCCGGACGATCGTCACGTTCACCGGGCCCAGGTCCTGGTGCTCCAGCCGCCACCGGTCGTCCCGATAGTAGATGTTGGCCTTGCGGCTGTGTCCGTTGAATCTGGTGATCTGGTCCGCCGTGAATTCCAGCGCCCAGACGGTTTCGATCCCGCAAAGGCCCAGCACTGCGGCCAAGAGAAGCGTCACACGTGATTGCATGGTCAGAGTGTACCACAAGAGCATACCGACTTCGGCGGCTTCGGGGGCAAGATCGCGTGTCTTCGGGACTGCGCCTCTCCACCCACGTTCCATGCACTCCATACTTCCAAATACTTCCAAGAAAGCCGCACCGCGCACATTGACAATGGCGAGCATCTGACCATACTGGTCATATCTCATTGACTGTGGAGTCTGCCATGAAAAGCGCGACGGTCTCTAAACTGAAAGCCACCTTGAGCGAGCATCTCGCCAAGGTCAAAGCTGGCGGGGAAGTCCTCGTGACCGAGCGGGGGAAACCCATCGCCAAGATCGTAGCGAGCCACGAACCAATCGCCTCAAGAAGCTGACCGAGGGAGATACCGCCTCGGTTGTCTGGTGGGCAACGCTCGTCGAATGCGGCGCGGCGCTTGCCCGTCTGAGGCGCGAAGCCGTCCTCACAAGGGCTGAAGAAGACAACGCCCGATACTTCGTGAGGCTGCTGCTCGTTGATATGGCCCGAGATCGAACCGAGCAGGGAGGTCCGAGAGCAGGCTGAGCGGGTGGAGCAGAAGCACCCGCCCAGCAGGAAACTGCCCGCAGCAAGTCGCGAGCAGCGATTGGCTATTTTCAAAGCTGCATGGCGACTTCTCCGTGACTATGCGATAATCGCCTCGTGGCAAAGCTTCACGCCATGAGAGCCCTCGTCAAGACCGCCCCGGAGCCGGGACTGACGTTGCAGGACGCGCCGGTTCCGAGACCGGCCCCCGGCGAAGCGCTCGTGAAAGTCGCGGCCACCTCGCTCTGCGGAACGGACGCGCACATTTACAACTGGGACGAGTGGGCCAGGGGCCGCATCCGGCCGCCCCGGATCATCGGCCACGAGATGTGCGGGGAGGTCGTGGAACTCGGCCCGGGCGTCACGTCCGTGTCGGTGGGGGACTACGTGGCCGCCGAGTCGCACTTCACTTGCGGCCTCTGCTTCCAGTGCCGGACCGGCCAGGCTCACGTTTGCCGAAACTATCAGATCCTGGGCATTGACGTGGACGGGTCCTACGCGGAATACGTCGCCCTGCCCGAGCGGGTCCTGTGGAAGACCTCCAGAGACATTCCTCCGGAGCTGGCCTGCGTGCAGGAGCCGCTGGGCAACGCGGTCTACGCCGCCCTGGTCGAGGATCTCACCGGACATTCGGTGCTGATCAGCGGCTGCGGCCCCACGGGATTGTTCGCCGCCGCCGTGGCGCGGGTGGCCGGCGCCGCCACGATCGTGGCCACGGACATCAGCGACTACCGGCTGGGGCTCGCGAAGCAGCTCGGGGTGGACCACACGCTGAACGCCCGGACGGACCAGCCCGACGCGCTGACGGCGGCGATCCAGGACGTGACCGGGGGCGAAGGGGTGGATTGTGCGCTGGAAATGTCCGGCGATCCCGGAGCCCTCCACCAAGCCTTCCGCTCCGTCAAGAACGGCGGGCGCGTGACGCTCTTCGGCATTCCCACCGGTCCGGTCTGCTTCGACCTGCCGAACGAGATCATCTTCAAGGGGATCCGGGTCTACGGCGTCACCGGGCGCCGGCTGTTCGAGACCTGGTACCGGCTGGCGGGGCTGTTCAAGGCCGGGCTGGACATCAGGCCCGTCGTCACCCACCGGCTGCCGCTCGCGGACTTCACCCGAGGATTCGAGCTGATCAAGTCAGGCCAGTGCGGCAAGGTCGTGCTGATCCCCTAGCAGGCCCGAGGCGAGAGGCTTGGGGCTAGGGGCGGGCTCCCTCTAACTTCTTAACCTCGCGCCCCGTGTCCCGCGCCTCTAGCCTTGGTCGAGCACCTCGCGCACTTTCCTCGTCAGCGAATCGGGTGAGAAGGGCTTGGGCAGGAAGGCGGTCCCCTCGTCCAGGACCCCCTGGTGCACGATCGCATTGTCCGTGTAGCCGGACATGTACAGGACCTTGAGGCCTGGACGCCGTGCGAGCAGTTGTTCGGCCAGGGCCCGTCCGCTCATCTTGGGCATCACGACGTCCGTCACCAACAGATGGATCGTGTCGCCGTATCGGTCGCTGAGCGCGAGCGCTTCCGCTCCATGGCAGGCGGCCAGCACCAGGAAGCCGGCCGATTCCAAGGCCTCGCGCGCCAACTGCCGCACGGCTTCCTCGTCCTCCACCAGCAGGATCGTCTCGGTGCCTCTCGCCGGCTGTGGAGCCGGGGGCTGCTCCAGCGTGGGTGCCTCCAGGATATCCACCACGCGGGGGAAGTAGATCTTGAACGTCGTGCCCCGCCCCGGCTCGCTGTACACCCAGATCGTGCCCCCGCTCTGCTTGACGATCCCGTACACGGTGGCGAGGCCGAGCCCCGTTCCCTTGCCCCGCTCCTTGGTCGTGAAGAAGGGCTCGAAGATGCGCTCCTTGGTTTGGGCGTCCATCCCATGGCCGGTGTCGGTTACGGCCAGCATTACGTAGAGGCCCGGCTGCACGGGAAGGTGCCGGCGCGCATAGTCGTCGTCGAGCTGGACGTTGGCCGTTTCGACCGTCAAGGTGCCGCCGTCGGGCATGGCGTCGCGGGCGTTGACGGCCAGGTTCATGATGATCTGCTCGACCTGGCTGGGATCGGCCTTGACCTGCCCCAGGTCCGGCCCGAACGCCGTCACGAAGTTGATGTGCTCCCCGATCAACCGGCGGAGCATGGCGTCCATGGTGGCCACGACGTCGTTGAGGTTCAGCACCCGGACCTCCAGCATCTGCCGGCGGCTGAAAGCCAGGAGTTGCCGCGTGAGCCCGGCGGCCCGCTCGCTGGCGTCCTTGATCTCCTGGGGATAACGGCGCAGGGATTCGTGGCCGCCCAGGCGGCGCAAGAGCAGGTCGCTGTACCCGTGGATGATCGTCAGGAAATTGTTGAAGTCGTGCGCCACGCCGCCGGCCAGCCGTCCGACCGCGTCCAGCTTCTGCGCATGGAGGGCCTGCTCTTCGGCCTGCTTCCGCTGCAGGAACTGGCCGATCTGCCGGCCGATGGCTTCCATCATCGCCAGGAGATCCTCATCCGGCGCCCGGACGTCCCGGCTGAAGAACTCCAGGACGCCCAGGATCTCCTTCCCGACCAGGATCGGGAACCCGAAGGCCGCATGGAGGCCGGCCGACGCCGCGGCGGCGGCACGGGGAAAGTTGGAGTCCTGCAACACGTCCATGATCCAGGCCGGAGCCGCGGTCGCCCAGACGCGGCCCGGGAGTCCGATCCCCGGGGAAAACGCGGTGGCTCGGCTCGCCGCCTCAAAGGGTTCCGAGGCGAATCCGTGAGCGGCCCAGAGATGGGCGCACCGCAGGAGATTGGCCCGGCTGTCCACCCGCCAAATGGCGCCCAGGTCCCATTCGAGGGTGTTGCAGACCGATGCCAGGATGTTCGGCCCGGCCATCTCCAGCGTGTCGGCCAGCGAAAGTTCCCGCGTCACCGCATGCTCCGCGCGCAGCCGCCGTTCCGCCCGCTTGCGGTCCGCGATGTCCCGGAACACCAGGACGACGCCGGTCAGCCGGCCGGCCGCGTCGCGCACCGGAGCCCCGCTGTCGTCAATCGGCCGTTCGGTCCCGTTCCGGGCGATCAGAACGGTGTGGTTCGCCAACCCGACCACGACGCCTTCACGCAGCACCTTCGCCACCGGGCTCTCGACGGGCCGGCGCGTCTCCTCGTTCACGATCACGAAGACGGACTCCAGGCCGTGTCCCCTGGCTTCCTCCTTCGTCCAGCCGGTGAGCGTCTCCGCGACGGGGTTCATGAAGGCGACGCGCCCCCGTTCGTCGGTGACGATGACCGCATCCCCGATGCTCGTCAGGATGGCCGTCAGCCGATTGCCCCGCTCCTCGGCGGTGCTCCACTCGGTCCGCAGGCGTCCGGTCATCCAGAACAGGAGGCCCAGCATCGGCACCCACACGATCGCCCCGGCCAGCCCCAGCTTCCACAGGACGGAGCGGATCGGGGCCAGCACGTCGCGTTGATCCATCCGCACGAGGACGCCCCAGTGCAAACCGGGGAAGTCTCCGTAGCCCTCCGTCCGGGCGTAGCCGGTGACGACGGGCACGCGGCGGCGGAGATGTTCTTCCTCGACATAGCCCGGCCCGTCCTCGGCGCTCAACCGCGCCGAGGGGAGCCCGAGCTGCTGCAGATTGACCTTCCCCTCCTCGCGGAGCAGCGAATCGGCGATCACCGTGCCGTCGTGCCGCAGGAACTGCCACTCGATCGTGCCGCCGCCCGTCTGGCGCTCGAACGAATCAACGACTCGCGCGAAGGCGTCCTCCAGCTCGGCCAATCCGATCCTGGCCGTGATCACCCCCAGAAATGCCCCTCGTTCGTCCAGGACCGGGGCAGAAAACCCGACCCCTTGACGCCCGTCCGTCTGGTCGAACGACTGCACGTCCTGGACGTGCACCGCTCTCGCATCGCGCGCGGCCAGGAACCAGGGCTCCCGACCGCGGTCGTCCCCGACGTCGGTTGGATTGGTCGCGGCGATGATCCGGCCCGAAGCATCGGTCACGCCGAGCCAGCGGTACACGAGGTAATGTTCCTTCATCCGGTCGAGATGACGGCGCAAGACCGCCGGATCATGGATGTACGGGACGAACGCGGCGGCGGCGACCTGAATATCCCCGTAGCGCTCGTAGAGGGTGTGGTCCAACTGGTCGGCGATGTCGCCGGCCATGAGCGCCAGGCTCTCGCCGGCCGTCGCGACCAGGCGCCGCTCGATCGAGTAGAGGGCGAGGGCGCCGATGGCCAGCGCCAGCACCGTCATCAGGGTGATGAGCAGCGGCAGCCGATGATAGGTCAATCGTTCCTCAAGACGACGCAAAGCCATCACGCATTCCTGGCTCAGATCCGTCCGTGGAAGCGCGAGCCTCACGAAGGCGGGCCACCCGCGCACCGTTCCATCGCGTGCGCTCCGGATCCGGGTGAGCCCATACCCGGAACATCCATGGTGCCGGGGACATCGGTCAAGCCCGAACGGTCAGGGCCAACGTCGCAGTGAACGGTGAAGGAACGAGGAATCCCGCAAAAAAAATGGCGCCTTGACAGCCCCGCTACGGACCGAAAGGACGCCGTTGTCCTCGATCGTTTGTGCGCCGCGCGTTGAGGTGGAGACGCCTTTGTCCGTTCCCTCAACGCTCCATGGCGGCTCGCTTATAACCCTGCCATCGGACCCTGTCAAGCGGGAATACGTACGGCAGACCGCCTTGGGCGACGAACGGGGAAGATCGTGCTTCAACGGACAACAAGGAAGACGGATCAGCCGCTCACGGGAATCGCCGGCTTCCCCTCTTCCTTGACCGCGGGCCAGCCTCCGCCGAGCGCCTTGTAGAGCTGGACGATGGACACCAGGTGGAGCCGGTGGGTCCCCGTGAGGGCCAGCTCCGCATCGAAGAGATTCCGCTGGGCGATGAGCACGTCCAGATAGTTGGCGAGCCCGCCTTTGTAGCGGAGGTTGGCCAGGTGCAGGGCCGAGCGCAAGGACGCCACCTGCTCCGCCTGCGCCTCGCGCTGCTCGCGGGTCGTGCGGACCGCCACCAGCGCGTCCTCCACTTCCTTAAAGGCCACGAGGATCGTCTGCTCGTACTGGGCCAGCGCCTGCCTGGCCTGCGCCTCGGCGGCCCTCTGCTGGAATCCCAGGATTTGGGCGTTGAAAATCGGCCCGGTGAGCGAGGGGCCTGCCACCCCGAAATCGCCGTTGCGCGAGAACAGCTTCGAGAGCGACGGATCGGCGACGCCCAGGATCCCGGTCAGGGACAGTTTGGGAAAGCGATCCGCCTTGGCCATCCCGATCCGCGCCGTGGCCGCGCCGAGCTCTTGTTCCGCCTGCACGATGTCCGGGCGTCGCTGGAGCAGCTCCGACGGCAGGCCGGGCGGCACCTGGGGCGGCATCACCTGCTCGGTGAGCGACCGGCCCCGGGGAATCTGGGCGGGGTTCCTGCCCAGCAGCACGCTGAGCTGGTTTTCCTTCTGGACCATCTGCCGCTCCAATTCGGCCGCGCGGGCTGCAGCGTTGGCCCGCTCCGCCTCGAACTGGTCCGCGTCCAGCTTGGCGATCAACCCCTGCCGGAGCCGCGCCTGCGCGATCCGCACCGACTCGTCCCAGGCCTTCAGCGTGCGCCTGGCGATGTCCAACTGCATGTCGAACTGGCGGAGATCGAAATAGGCCTGCGCCACGCTGCTCACGAGCTCTAGGATGACGGCGCGCCGGGCCTCCTCCTTGCCCAGCAGGTCGGCGCGTCCGGCCTCGTTGGCGCGGCGGATGCGGCCCCAGATATCGAGTTCCCAGGAGAGATTTCCCTGCAGGTAGTAGTTGAACGGGTTGGGGAATCCCGGAAACAGGAACAGGGTGTTCCGGCCGAACGAGGGGGCGTTGACGATCCCGCTCAACTGCGGGGCGAAGTCGGTCCGGGCGATGAAGAGCTTGGCCTCGAACTCTTCGATCGTGGCGGTGGCGCGCTTCAGGTCCTTGTTCTCCTCCAGCGCGATGCGGATCAGCTTTTGCAGCTCTTCGTCGCGGAGCAGTTCCCACCAGGGCAGATTGGCGATGGACGCCCCCTCGGCCTGCGCCATGCGGAAGGACCCGTGCGGCGGCACGTCCGGACGGGTATAGTCGGGCCCCACCGCGCAAGAGAGGAGCAGCGTCGACAGGATCGCAAGAGCCAGGCTGCGCATGTCAGTCTCCCCCTTCACGTTCGGAACGGACCGGCTCCGGGCTCGGCGGCGCGGCCACGGGGCCGTCTCCCCGCCGGGACAGTTTCCGGATCAGCACGAAGAAGAGCGGCACGAAGAAAATCGCCAGGAACGTGGCCGCGAGCATGCCGCCGAACACGCCGGTGCCGATGGATTGCCGGCTGGCCGCCCCGGCGCCGGTCGCGACGACCAGCGGGACCACGCCCATGATGAAGGCCATCGAGGTCATGATGATCGGCCGGAAGCGGAGCCGGGCGGCCTCGATCGCCGCCTCCGCCGCCGGCATGCCGGCCGCGTGGCGCTTGTTGGCGAAATCCACGATCAGGATGGCGTTCTTGGCGGCGAGGCCGATGAGGGTGACCAGCCCGATCTGGAAGTAGATGTCGTTGGTCATGCCCCTGAGCCAGACGGCGCTCAACGCGCCGAAGACGCCGAACGGCACGGCCAGGATCACCGCGAGCGGGACCGACCAGCTTTCATACTGGGCGGCCAGCACCAGGAACACCATCACCAGTCCGAAGGCGAAGGCCACCACCGACTCCTTCCCGGCCTTGCGCTCCTGGTAGGAAATGCCGCTCCAGTCGATCCCGTAGCCTTGGGGAACCAGCACCTCCTGCGCGAGCCGAGCCAGGGCCTCGAGCGCCTGGCCGGAGCTGGTGCCGGGCGCCGCGGCTCCCAGGACCAGGGCCGTGTTGAATCCGTTGAAGTGCGTGACGGGATCGGGCCCGCTGGTATATTCGGTCGTGACCACCGTATCCAGCGGAATCATGGACGGCCCCCGCCCGTCCAGGCCGCCCGCGGCGCGCACGTAGATCTTGGAGATGTCGCCGGGATCCGATCGGTACTGCGGCTCCGCCTCGGTCTGCACGCGGTAAACGCGGCCGAATTTGATGAAATCGTTGACGTACAGGTTGCCGAAATAGGCCTGGAGGGTGTCGAAGACCTCCGAGATCGGAACCCCCAGCGCCTTGGCCCGCTCCCGGTTCACGTTCGCGTAGAGGCGCGGGGCGCTCACCCGAAAACCGGTGCCGATCGCGCCGATGGCCGGGTCCTGTCTGGCCTTGGCGACGAACTCCTGCACGACCGCCGCGAACTTCTTGAAGTCCCCGCCGCTGGGATCCTGCAATTGTACGGAGAAGCCTCCCGTGGCCCCGAGCCCGCGGATGGACGGGGCGTTGAAGGCCAGGATCAGCGCCTCCGGGATCTTGGCGAATTCCTGGTAGGCCGCGCCGATCAGGGCCTGCACGTGTTCGTGCGGACCCTTGCGTTCGTCCCAGTGGTGCAAGGGGAGAAACATCGTGGCGCCGTTCGGCCCCCTGGTGTTGAAGACGAAGTTGAGGCCGGACATCGCGTCCGTCGAATGGATCGCCGGGACCGAGAGGAAATACCGCTCCACCTTCTCGAGGACGACGTCGGTCCGCTGCTTGGACGCCCCGTCCGGAAGCTGCACGATCGTGATGAAATACCCTTGGTCTTCGTCCGGCAGGAAGCTCGGCGGGATCACCCTGAACAGGCCGACCGACAGGGCCACGAGGGTCCCGAAGACAGCCAGGGCCAGCGCTGCCCGTCCGAGGACGATTTCTACGGCTCTCTCGTAGGAATTCCGCGTCCAATCGAAGAACTTGTTGAAGAGGCCGAACGCTCCCTTGTGCTCGCCATGGCCCGGCTTGAGAACCAGCGAGCACAAGGCCGGGCTGAGCGTGAGCGCGACGAAGCCCGAGATGATCACGGCCATGGCGATGGTCATCGCGAACTGCTTGTAGAGCTGGCCGGTGATGCCTCCGAGGAAACCCACGGGCACGAACACGGAGCAGAGCACGAGCACGATCGCGATCACCGGCGCCGCCACTTCGCCCAGGGCCTTCTTGGCAGCCTCCTTGGGCAGGAGCCCGTTCGCCATGTGGCGCTCGACGTTCTCCACGACCACGATCGCGTCGTCCACCACGATCCCGATGGAGAGCACCATCCCGAACAGAGTGAGCGTATTGATGGAGTAGCCGAGGGCCGACATGCCGGCAAAGGTGCCGATCAGGGAGACCGGCACCGCGACGCCCGGGATCAGCGTGGCCCGCCAGCTCTGCAGGAAGAGGTACACGACCAGGATGACCACGACCATGGCCTCCCCCAGCGTCTTGACCACTTCCTGGATGGAAACCTCGATGAACCGGGTCGTGTCGTAGGGCACGTCGTAGGACACGCCGGGGGGAAAGCTCTTGGCCAGCTCTTTCATCTCCTGCCGGACCCGCTTCACGGTGTCCAGGGCGTTGGCGCCCGGAGACAGGAAGGTCAAGAGAAACACGTTGGGCTTGCCGTTCCACCGTCCTTCGAGAGTGTACGATTGCGCGCCCAGCTCGACCCGCGCCACGTCCTTCAGGCGGATCATCGAGCCGTTCGGGAGGGCCCGGACGATCATTTCCTCGAAGTCCTTCACCTCCTCCAGACGCCCGCGCGTGATGACCGGGATGGTGAGCTCGGTCCCCTTGGGGGCCGGCTCCCGCCCGACCGTGCCGGCGGGGAAGTCCCGGTTCTGCTCGCGCACGACGGTCGCGATGTCGGTCGGCGTCAGGCTCAGCTGGGCCATCCGGACGGGGTCCAGGATCAGCCGCATGCTGTAGTTCTGCTGCCCGAACACGTAGGCGTCCCCCACGCCGGGCAGCCGCTTGATGTCGTCCACGATGCGGAGGATGGCGTAGTTGGACAGGAAGACCGTGTCGTGCGTGGGATCGCTGGAGCTCAGGGCCACCACCGCGAGCAGATCCGGCGACACCTTCTTGACGGTGATGCCCTGGCGTATCACCTCCGGAGGAAGCTGCGGCTCCGCCAGCTTCTGGCGGTTCTGCGTCTGGACCTGGGCGATGTCCACGTTCGTCCCGATCTCGAACGTGAGCTGGATGGTCATGTGGCCGTCGTTGGTGCTGGTGGAGCTGTAATACAGGAGATTGTCGATGCCGGGGAGCTGCACCTCGATGGGGCGCGCCACCGCATCCGCGACGACTTCCGCGCTCGCCCCCGGATAGTCGGCCTCGATCTGGACGACCGGAGGGGTAATCTCCGGAAACTGGGCGATGGGCAGGGACTGCAGGGCCACCAGCCCTACCAGGACGATGACGACGGACAGGACCGACGCGAAGATCGGCCGGTCGATGAAAAAGACAGGATTCATGCGCCCGCCTTCGTCTTGGCCTCCGGCCCCTTGCTTCCGGGGGACGGAGCCGGCTCGTTGAACGGCACCGGTTTGACGGGAACTCCGGGCATGATCCGGTGAACGCCTTCCACGACGATCCGCTCTCCGGCCTGAAGCCCCCCCTCGATGAGCCACCGATCCCCGTGCCAGGAAGCCGCCTGGACGTCCCGGACCTCCACCTTGTCGCCCGGCCCGACCACGAAGACGACCGGGCCCTTGGGCCCCTGCTGCACCGCCCGCTGCGGCACCAGGATCGCGCCGGTTCGCACGGCTCCCAGGAAGCGCACCTTGACGAACTGTCCGGGCATCAGAGCCCGCTCGGGATTGGGGAACACGACCCGCACGTCCAGGGTCCCCGTCACGGTGCTCAGCCCCACGTCCAGCAGATCCAACACCCCCTCGTGCGGATAGGTGCTGCCGTCCGCGAACGTGATGACGCCCTTCAGCTCGTAAACCCCCGCGCCCTGCACCTTTTTCTCCGCGCGCTCCCTGCGCCGCTTGAGAATGAGGTTCTCCGGCGCGCTGACGATCACGTACATGGGATCCACCTGGTGGATCACGGTGAGCAGATCGGTTTGCGCGGAAACGAGGCGCCCCTCATAGACCCGGGTCCGCTCGATGAGCCCGTCGATGGGCGCGACGATCAGCGTATTGCTCAAGTCGAACTGGGCCTTGACCAGGTCCGCTCTCGCCGCTTCCAACGCAGCCTTGGCGGCGAGATCCTCCGCAACCGCGTCGTCCACGTCTTTCTGGCTCACGGCCTGCTCCGCCAGGAGCGGCTTGACCCGAGCCAAGTTTTGCTTCGCCTGGACCACCCGCGCCTCCGCCTGGGCGATCTTGGCCTTGGCATTGGCCACCGCCGCCTGGAACGGGACCGGGTCGATTCGGTACAGCCGGTTGCCCTTCTTGACGTCCCGCCCCTCGGTGAAGTACCGCTCCTTGATAATGCCCGTCACCTGCGAGCGAATCTCGACCGGACGGGAGGACTCGGTCTGCCCGATCAGCTCCGGCTCGTCGGGCACCGTCTGGGTCGTTACGGTCAGAACCGCGACCTCCGGGAGCGGGCGAGCGGGAGTGGAGGCCGCCTCCTGCTTGCATCCCGCCAGCCAGGCTCCCGCCGCGCAGACGAGCAGCAATCGAAACGCCCGACCGAGAGAAGTCATCGTCTGGTTCATAAGGCATCCTTCCGACGTGAACGAGAGGAGCCGGCGGAACCGGCCTTCGTGATGTCTTCCACGATGCACCGGGTCAGGCACCCGGCGGCGTGAATCTCTGCGCCCTGCTGCCACATCTTGGCCAGGAGCGCCTTGCCTTCACGATCAATGAAGGTCACTCCCGCCAGATCCACCATGAGGCGGCTTCGCTCCCGCTCGGCGACGGCCCGCCAGCACCGGTCCAGTTCCTCCACCCAGGGGCCGGCCAGCCGGCCTTCGATCTCCAGCCTCGTGGCCCCCGCCTCTTGGCGCGTCGTGATTTTCAGCATCCCGTTGCGTCCCCTAAGCCTACCGTCACGGCAGCCGCCATTGCACCAGGCGGCACCCGACGAAGGTCCTGCAAGTTCATCACCCTGAACGCTTCCGGCTCATGTCCGCGTCGCCGCCCGATATGCGGCAGCGAACACCTCCGCGAACTGTTCGATGGCGGTCGTCCCCAGATGGTCCCGCGTCATCGGTCGCTCCGGCTGAACCAACCCTTCATTGAAGCTCCGCGTCATTTCCAAAAACAATCCCACCACGTCCGGTTTCATGCCGGCTGCCAGCATCGCCTTTTCCGCTTCCCCGTAGGGAAACTGGACGTATTGCAAGTCCGGCTTCCCGATCGCCCGGCCCAGCACGCTCGTCGCCTCTTGCATCGTCACCGGTCTAGGACCGGCGAACTCAAAGGCCTCGCGGCCCCGGAACCGCAACTCGGCCAGGAATTCCGCCGCCTTGGCCCCGATGTCTCTCGTGGCCACCATGGGAATCGGCAGGTCGGCCCTGAACGCAGAGCCGTTGACGCCCAGGGACCGAATGGTGGGAATGGACCCGAGCAGATTTTCCATGAAGTAGGTGGGACGCAAGTGGATCACCTGGAGGTCCTCGATCCCGTCCAGGCGGCCCTCCTGCTTCGTCAAGCCGCGGATGGGGCCCGTGCGCTCGTGGAGATGCGCGCCCAAGCTGCTGAGGTTCACGACAGAGCGGACTCTTGCCCGCTGGAGGGCCTGCGCAATGGCGGATCCGACCCGATCCTGGAAGGCCAAGTGGTCGCCGGTGGAGTAATCCGGGGGGATCATGGCAAAGACGGCGTCCACGCCCGTGAATGCCTCGGCCAGAGCCTCCACATCGTCAAACGCGCCGACGTGGGGGACGGCCCCTTGGGCCGCCAAGTTCTTCAGACGGTCGGCGCTGCGCCCGAGCACCCGCACCCGATGGCCCGCCGCGAGGAGCCGCTCGGCGACCACTTGGCCGATGTGGCCCGAGGCTCCCATGATCGCGTAGGTTCGGCTTCCACTGGTCATTGGAACTCTCCTTTCTCTGTTGCCTGTTCCATCACAGCGTTTTCATGTCTATGACGAAGCGATAGCGCACGTCTCCCCTGATCGTCCGTTCATACGCCTCGTTGACCTGCTGCATGGGGATCACCTCGACGTCCGCCGCGATGTTCTTTTCCGCGCAGTAATCGAGCATCTCCTGCGTCTCGCGAATGCCGCCGATGACCGAGCCGGCCAGTCTTCTTCTCTTGAGGATAAGGGAGAACGCCTGGACGGCGACCGGTTTAGCCGGTGCCCCCACCAGCACCAGCACCCCGTCCCTGTGCAACAGCTTCAGGTACGCATTGAGATCATGGGGTGCGGAGACTGCGTCGAGGATGAAATCAAACCGATTGGCGAGGGCGTCGAAGTGCTTCGGGTCCAGCGACACGACAAAGTCGTGGGCGCCTAGGCGGCGCGCATCCGGCTCTTTCGTTTTGGACGTGCTGAGGACTGTGACCTCGGCGCCCATGGAGGCGGCCAGCTTGACCGCCATGTGGCCCAAGCCGCCCAATCCGACCACCCCGACTCGCTGGCCCGGACCGACGTTGAAATGCCGGAGCGGCGAGTAGGTGGTGATCCCGGCGCAGAGCAGCGGGGCGACGTTCGCCAGCGGAAGTTTCGGGAAAATCTTGAGCGTGTAGTTCTCGTCCACGACGATGTGCGACGAGTAGCCGCCGTACGTCGGCGTCTTCTCGTCCTTCTCGGTGCCGTTGTACGTCCAGGCGAGATGACCTTCGCAGTATTGCTCCAAGCCCGCCCGGCAGCTCGCGCACGCTCGGCAGGAGTCCACGAAGCAGCCCACGCCGGCCAGCTCGCCGACTGTGAGTCGCGTCACCGCGGATCCGATGCGCGTCACGCGTCCGACGATTTCATGTCCGGGGACCATGGGGAACATCGCGCCGCCCCACTCGTCCCGGGCCTGATGGATGTCGGAGTGACAGATGCCGCAGTACAGGATTTCGATGAGCACGTCGTGCGGGCCAGGGTCGCGCCGCTCAAAGGTGAACGGTTCGAGAATAGAAGCCGGACCTTGGGTCGCGTATCCACGTGTCGGTAACATGTCTCGCCTCCGCCTAGTCAGTCACAACGCGCACGTTCGTTCACCTGATCGCCGAGTTCCGCGGCCCACGTTGACGGACCTTGACCGGAAGCATTCTGGAATGGACCCGGCGCCACCGGTCCGCCGCGAGGATGACGAGCAGCAGCACGACCGGCAACGCAGAGGATATGAACACAACCAGCCAGGACATGGCGTCAGCTCCTTTCTTCAGACCCGAGGGTCGCCGCCCCCCCCCGCCCGACCGCTCCGACCGGACTTGGCCGGCGATTTCTCAAGATAACTGGATCAATGACCTCTCCGCATTGCACGCAGCGCCGCGCCGCGAGACCCGCTTGCTCTTCATCCCCCAGGAGATCCACGAAGCGGTCCGGCACGAGGAGTCCTCCGCAGCGCGGACATTGGCCCGTGCCGACGACTTGGGCCCAGCGTTGAACCATCGCCTCGTCCAGATCCCTGACAGGAAAGCCGGCTGTAGCGGCCATGGTGTCGTCCCCCCTCATGGTGGCCGAGGTGAATCTCGACACAAGGCCATGGCAATTCACGTTCCACACCATAGCCCCGGGCCGGGACTCGGGGGAAGTCGTTGAAACGACAGGAAGATGACGAATCGAACCGGTGAGGATTCCGTTCCGGGAGGAGGAAGGTGCCGAGGAAGCTCCGCCGTCATGACGGCACGGTGCCGAAATGTCGGCGTTACCGTGAGCGGGAGATGCCGAGCTTCTGCATCTTGGATTGCAACGTGGTCCGCTTCATGCCGAGTCTCGACGCGGCTCCGGACGGGCCGCCGATGACCCACTTGGCTTCTTGCAGGGCGCGCAGAATGTGTTCCCGCTCCGCCGCTTCCAGGGTGGCGACGGGCTGAGCCCCTTCCCCGGCCGGCGCCTTCATCTCGGCAAGCGGAACGAGCAATTCGGCGCCGGGGGAGAGGATGACGGCGCGCTCGATCAGGTTCTCCAGCTCGCGGACGTTGCCGGGCCAGTGGTAGCGTGACAGGGCGGCCATGGCGTCGGACGGGACGCTCTCGATGTGCTTGTTCATCCGCCGGGCGAACTTCTGCGCGAAGTAGCGGACGAGCGACGGGATGTCCTCCCGGCGCTCGCGGAGCGGCGGCACGGTCAGCGGGAAGACGTTGAGCCGGTAGTAGAGGTCGCTGCGGAATTGCCGGTCCGCCACCATCTGGGCCAGATCCCGGTTGGTCGCGGCGACCAGACGGACGTTGACCCGGATCGTCTTCGTGCTCCCCAGCCGCTCGAACTCCTGCTCCTGCAGCACCCGCAGCAGCTTGGACTGCAGCTCGAGCGGAATGTCGCCGACTTCGTCGAGAAACAGGGTCCCGCCGTCCGCCAGCTCGAAGCGGCCGACCTTCTGGGCGATGGCCCCGGTGAACGCGCCCTTTTCGTGGCCGAACAGCTCGCTCTCCAGGAGGCCGGTCGGGATGGCCGCGCAGTTCATCTTCACGAAGGTCCTCCCGCGCCGGCCGCTGCGGTTGTGGATGGCGCGGGCGATGAGCTCTTTGCCGGTTCCGGTTTCGCCCAGGATCAGCACCGTGGAATCGGTGGGCGCGACGATCTCGGCCTGCTTCAGGACCCGCTTGAGGGCCGCGCTGTCGCCGACGATCTCCTCGAAGTTGTACTCGCTCTGGATTTCGCCTTCGAGGTAGAGCTTCTCCTTGCTCAATTTGTCCTTCAATTCGGCGATTTCCCGGAAGGCCAGCGCGTTCTCGATCGCGATCGCGATCTGGTTGGCGACCTGGACCAGCAAGTCCACGTCGTCCTGGGTGAAGGCGCCGGAGCGGAGGCTGGCGATGTTCAGCGTTCCCAAGGGCCGGTCATGGGGCCGGAGCGGTACGCAACAGACGGACTTGATCCCCTCGGCGATCAGCAGCTTGACGAATGCCGACGAGAAATTCCGAAGCTCGGTCTCGCCGACAAGCCGGGGCTTACCCGAACGAAAGGCCTCTCCCGCCGGCGTTCCCTCGACCGGCCCCACCATGCCTTCAGAGACCAGCCCCCTGCTCACGGGAAAATCAAGGGCATACAGCCGGAACCGGTCGTGCTCGGGCTCGTACAGGGCCAGGCTCGTGTAGTCGTTGGGCAGCACCCGCCGGAGGCAGGCCGTGGTGGCGGCAAAGACCCCTCGGAAATCCAAGTTGGAGACCAGCGCGTTGTTGATTTCCAGGAGCAGACGCAGGCGATCCCGCTCGCGCGTCAGTTGCCGTTGGGCCGACTGCGCCCGCTCATGGTTCAGGACGTTCCCCACGGCCACGGCCACCTGGTTGGCCACCCGTCGCAGGAACGCCACGTCGGCTTCCCCGTAGGCCCCCTTCTGCAGGCTGCCGAAGCCCATGGCGCCCAGCCGCCGCACGGCCGTGGTCAGGGGAACGAAGCAGAACGAATGGATCCCGTCCTCCTGCGCGAGCCGGGTCATCTTCGGCCAGCGCCGCTCTTCCGCAAGATCCGAAATGAGCAACGGCTGCTGCGTCTGCCACACCAACCCGGCCGGAGACTCGTTCACCGGCGCTTCGTGACCGCCCACGATGTCGGCCGGCACGTTCGCCTGCAGGGTGTGCAACCGCATCACGTTGCGCTCGGGGTCGTGCAAGGACAGGCCCACGAAATTCACCTGCACCACGCGAGGGAGCCGTTGGGCGAGATCGCGAAACAGCTCGTGCAGGTCGCGGTGCGCGGCGACGGCCTCGGACACCTCGAACAGGGTGCAGTACCGGGCAAGTTCGGATTCCGCGCAGGGCTGGGCCGGCTTCTCCGCCATGGGCGCTAGTATGGCCTGCGCCTTTCCTCATTGCAACCGCGGCCGGGCCCCCGCGCCGTACGGCCTGCCGGATCGCCCTATTGATCGCGCCGGCGTTCTCTGCAACAATCCGACAGGTCCCGCCATGGCCTATACCTCGTTCAAGCGCGCCGTCGAGGCGCAGCTCGCGGAGATCCGAGCCGCCGGCCTCTACAAGACCGAGCGGCAACTGCTCGGGCCGCAGGGCGCCGAGGTACGGATCGCCCCGCCCCAGGGGCAGGCCTCCGCGCCGGTCGAGGTGCTGAACCTCTGCGCCAACAACTACCTGGGCCTGGCCAGCCACCCGGACGTGGTGAAGGCCGCCGAGGAGGCGCTCGCGCACCACGGCTACGGCCTGGCTTCGGTGCGCTTCATCTGCGGCACGCAGGATCTCCACAAGCGGCTGGAGCAGGCCCTCTCCACCTTTCTCGGCACCGGCGACACGATCCTCTACGGTTCCTGCTTCGACGCGAACGGCGGGCTCTTCGAGACCCTGCTGGACGAGCGGGACGCCGTCGTCAGCGACGCGCTGAACCACGCGAGCCTGATCGACGGCATCCGCCTCTGCAAGGCCAAGCGGCTCCGCTACGCCCACGCCGACATGGCCGAACTGGAGGCGGCGCTCGCGCAGGCCGCCGATTCCCGGCTGCGGCTGATCGCGACCGACGGGGTCTTCTCGATGGACGGGGATCTGGCCAAGCTGGACCGGATCGTGGAGCTGGCCGACCGGTACGACGCGCTGGTGGTGGTGGACGACAGCCACGCGACCGGCGTGCTGGGCCAGTCGGGCCGGGGCACGCCGGCCCATTACGGGGTGGCGGACCGGGTGGACCTGATCACGAGCACCCTGGGCAAGGCGCTGGGCGGCGCCTCGGGCGGGTTTACGTCGGGCCGGGCCGAGATCGTCGAGCTCCTGCGCCAGCGGTCCCGCCCCTACCTCTTCTCGAACACCCTGCCGCCGATGATCGCGGCGGCGGCCCTGCAGGCGCTCAAGCTGGTGGCCCAGGGCGAGCATCTGCGCGCGACCCTGCGGGAGAACGCCTCGTTCTTCCGTGCACAGATGAGCGCACTGGGCTTCACCCTGGTGCCGGGCGACCATCCGATCATTCCGATCATGCTGGGCGACGCGGCGCTCGCCGTCCGGATGGCCGAGCGTCTGCTCGGCGAGGGCATCTACGTCGTGGCGTTCAGCTACCCGGTCGTGCCCAAGGGACAGGCGCGCATCCGCGTCCAGATGTCCGCCGCTCACAGGCGGGAGCAGCTCGAGCGGGCGGTCAACGCCTTCGCCAAGATCGGCCGCGAGCTGGGCATCCTCAAGTAGCCGTCACTGCCAACGCACGCCCGCCAAGAGAGGAACTCAGCCCTATTCCCTTATCGAGGGGAGGTCCACCGCCTCATCGTCGCGAGCATGCTCCGTCGCCGCCGCCGTTTAACCATCGGGATCACGACCGACGGGCGCACGGCGCTGACGACGGGCCCGGACAAGGTGGGCGGCGGAACGTTGGCCGGTTGGGGAGCCGGTGGCTGGGGCAGCGGGGCTTCGCGAGGCTCAGGCCGGACATCCGGGGACGGAGCCAAGGGAGTGGCCCGTTCCTTGATGATGGGGGCCAGGTCCTCCGCGCGGGCGAGGTTGAGGCGGAGCAGATCGCCCAGCGTGAGGATCGAGAGGAGATGGCCGGCCTCGTCCACGATGGGAAGACGCCGGACCCCGTGCCGTCCCATCACCACGATGGCGGCCTCGACGCTTTCCGACTCGGGCACCGTCACCAGCGGCGCGGACATGATCGCGCCCACCAGGACGTAGGCCGGGTCCAGGCCGGCCGCCGTGACCCGGACGACGATGTCCCGGTCCGTCACGATCCCCACGGGCGACGGCCCGTCCACGACCACGACCGCGCCCACCCCGCGCGCGGTCATCAGCCGGGCCACGTCCCGCACCGAGATGTCCCGCGGTGCGGTGTGGACCGTCGTCAGCAAGCCTCCTTGTTGGTCAGGGAGCGTCGTGTCCATCTCGTCGCCTCCCCTAACAGGATGTTGAAAAAGTCCGCCAGCTTTGTTCTCGCGGCGCTCAGAGGCTCAACGTACCGAAAAGAGTACGCCTCGCCTCCTCGCTGGCTGCGGCCTCGCTGGACGGCCTTTTTGAACATCCTGTGGTGTCCTCTGATTACGTCTGCGACCTCGCGCCGCGCTGTGTGCCGAGGTAGCAAAACGGTTTTTCAACAGCCTGCTAATGTTGAAGAGCGACTCGCCCGTGCTGCCGTCCGACGCGGTTCGGACCGGGCTAAAACTTGATCGCGGTCCCCTGGACGGTCGTGCAGTCCAATGCGTAGACGACGAAGTTGTAGCGGCTGTTCGTGACGGTCACGTGGAGCAACGCATCCCCGCCTTTTTGGGCCAGCGCCTCCTTCACCGCGGCCGGGAAGGTGTCGTCGCCGACCGGGACCACGACCAGCGTGTGCCGGCAGGCACTGCCCTCCACCGACCCGATCTCCTGGAAGGCGCGGCCCTCCTTGAGCAGCGGCCCCGCCTCGGCGGTCGGTTTGGTCACGATACCCAGCTTGCCGGTGGCGGTGCAACCGACCAAGAGCAGCGCGAGGAGAAGGCTCCAGAACTTCTGTTTCAGCGCCATGATGTCCCCCCTTCGTCACCCATCACTTATCACCCGTCACCGCGCTATTCTCGGATCGCCTTGGCTCGCTTCTGCAGGTAGGCGTTGCGGACGGCCCCGTAGAGGTCCACCGTCGCCTCCTCGACCCCCTCGAAGGTGGTCTCGATGTTGAGAGACCGTTCGTTGACGATGTAGCCGGCCCGGACGCCGAGCTGGGCAAAGAGGATGGTGTCCTCGTGCGGCACGAGCTTGGGCGCCCCGTCCAGCTTGATGACCGGGAACACGAACCAGTTGAAGGGATCCAGCGCCAGATCCCCGATGTAGCCGAGCCCGTCGCGGACCGTGAACGAGCCGAAGATCGGAATGACCAGATACGGGCCGGGCGGGATGCCGTAGTAGCCGAACGTCTGGCCGCTGTCCTCGACCGGCGTCCGCAGGTCGAGGACCTCCCCGGCGAAATCGAACATGCCGGCGATCCCGAACGACGCGTTGAGCACCGTGCGGGTGACCTCGATGGCCGCCCCTTTGATCTTGCCCTGCAGCACGTTGTTGACGAACCGGGGCACGAACCGGATGGTGTGAAAGGTGTTGTGGAGCCCCTCCTCGAGCCCGTCGGGCATGATCTTGTCGTAGACCTTGGCGACCGGCCGGACCAGGTACTCGTCCAGCTTCCGGTTGAACGTGAACATCGCCTGGTTGAAGGGCTCCCAGGGGTCGTACTCCTCGATCGGCTCGGCCAGCCCCTCTGCCTTGGCAAAGGGGTCGTAGGGCTCTTCTTCCTCCCCCTTCGGCTTGACCGGGAGGTCCTTCTGAAACCCGCCTCCCTCTGCCTGACTGAGCATCAAGGGAGCCGGCGTGGGCGATTCAGGCTCTGACGGCTTCTCTCCGTTCTCCGGCTCAGCGGCGGACCCGGCACCGACCGGCTCGGGCGTCGGCGCCTCGGCTGGCTCCGTCCGCTCGTCCGGCAGGCCGGCTGCCGCCGGCTGAGATGGGAGGCCAAGGATTCCGTCTGCAGAGACCTCCAAGGACGGCGCGCCCTGCATGGACAAGGCTTCAATACCGTCGGTCAGCGAGCCGGACCATTCGGCGCAGCCGCCGAGCCCCGCGACGGTCAATCCCGCCAGCATCAAGTGAGTGAGCCGATCTCTATCGAACCCCGTTCTCGCTTGCACGCCTCCCTCCTTCATTTTCAGCGCGCAGCGAATAGCTTAGAGCGAATAACTCGAAGCCGCTCACTCTCGGCTACTCACCGCTGGCTATTTTCTAAGCAGGACAAAAATTCTGGGCACTTTACCAGAAGGCCGGGGGCAGAGCCAAGACTTGATTGCGTCGGAAGCCTGTGAAGAAGCGAACCGGGAGGCAGCCCCCTCTCGCGGATCCGAGAGGGGGCTGCGGAATCGGAAGGGATCGGCTACATTTTCACATGCTGTTTCAAGATCGGTGAGTCTTTGATTGCCGGATTCGACGGGGCCAGCTCGGCCGCCTTCTTGAACGAGGCCGTCGCCTCCTCATGCTTGCCCATCTTATCCAGCGTCAGCGCCAGATTGTAATGGGCCTCGGCGAGGTTCTGGTCGGCCTTGAGCGCCTTGCGGAAATGGCCTTCCGCTACGTCCCAATGGCCCTGCCGGTAATGGCCGACCCCCTCGTCATTGTCAGCCCGGCCGGCTGAACCTGCCGGAGACATCAAAGCCGTTTCGGCTCCCGGCGCCGGCGGGGCCTCTTGCTTCGATTCGCACGCCGCCATCACGAATGAGATGAGCACCAAGGACAGCCACGACCATAACGTCCGATATTTCATGGCATCACCTCCCCAAAACGCCAACGCCTTCGCGGCGCTCAAGGGCCCTCGAAGGCGTTCCAGTGGACGACGGTTGATGAAGGATCTGGCGGAGAACCGACCTGCTACCCCGGTTTCACGGCCAACCTCCTCGGGAGAAAGAGTCTAGCGCCCGCAAATCGCCGAAAGCAACACGGATCATCGCGGCACAACCTGATCAACAAACTGTTTGAGCCGCCGGAAGTAGGCGTGCCCGCCGATCACGTAGAGGCTGTTGTGGTCCGCGCCGGGCACGACGTAGAACGACTTGGGTTCCTTCGCCAGGTCGAACACCTGTCTGCCCAGTTCCAAGGGAATGATCTCGTCCTGATCGCCGTGGACGATCAGTTTGGGCAGCGAGAGGCGCTTGAGCCGGTCCGCGAGGTCGAAGTCGGAGCCCAGGAGCCAGTGGACCGGCAGGCCGAAGTAATGGGCCTTCGCGACCGCGCCGACCGAGGGAAAGGCCGACTCCAGGATCAGCCCGGCTGCCGGACGCCGGACGGCCAGGTCGCCGGCCACGGCCGCGCCGAGCGAGCGGCCGAAGATGACGATCTGCTCGGGCGGCGTCCGGCGCCGCTGGACCAGGTAGGTATAGGCCGCCAGGGCATCCTGATAGAGCCCGTCCTCCGACGGGCTTCCCTCGCTCCGCCCGTAGCCCCGGTAATCGAACAGGAAGACCGAGAGGCCGAGCCGGTGCAGTCGCGCCAGATTGTCCAGCCGGTGGATGATGTTCCCGGCGTTGCCGTGGCACCAGAGGAGCACCGCCCGCCGCTCCGCCCCTTCGACGTACCAGCCGAAGAGGCGCGTCCCGTCCTCCGCGTCGAACCAGACCTCCTGGAGCGGAAGCCCGCTGGCCCTGGCCCAATCCCGCTCCAGCCAGGGCTCCGGATAAAACACGAACAGGCGGTCGAGGAAGTTCCTGGCTCGTCGGCCCGACCACATCAAAAGAACCCCTGCAGGTAGAAGACGGCCTGGCTGTCGTCGTAGCGGCGGGAGTACTCGAACCGCACCGCCAGGTTCTGCTGCAGCGCGTACCGCGTCCCGAAGAACCAGCGGAAGTCGTCCGACTGCTCGCCGATCGGATAGCGGAGGTAGGTCGTGGAGACCATGAACTTCCACCGGTCCGAGAGGTTGGCCAACATCCCCACCGTGCCGCCGCCCCCGATCCGGTGGTTGTCGCGATAGGCATGGCCGTAGTTGGCATCCACTTCGGCGAAGGCGAAGTAGACCTCCCGCTCCCAGAGCCGGCTTTCCAACGCCGCGCCCGGTCCCCCGTTCAGGTTCGCCGCTCCGCAGTAGCGGCAGGCGGGCCGGTTGACCGTCTCCCAGCCGCCGCTGACCTTCCAGGAGGGGGAGTGGAAGAACCGATCCATCGGAGAGAGGGACAGGATGTTCGCCACCGTCAGCTTTTCCAGCCGGTACTGGTTGTGCTGGGTGTAGTGGCGGACGTTCATGGCCATGATCTCGATCTGGGCGTCGGGGCTGTACCCCGGCTCCGGGTCCAGCAGGTCATGATAGCCGGCCCGGATGCTCAAATCCTCGAAAAAATCGCCGTTCCGCCAGCCCAGTCCCACGCCGGCCCGTGAAGTCTTGTGGCCCGTCTCGGGCGACGACGTGTAGGGCGCGACCTTCACGTCTTCCGATTTCACCCGGAGCTCGCTGCGCGCGACCAGCACCGCCCGGTTCCGTTCCTTGTACGTCTCGGCGCGGGACTCGTCCGTCACGCCCTTGTACCGCAGGTAGTCGGAGGCCAGGTCCAGCACGAAGGCCCGCCGCTCGACTGGCAGCCTGGCGAACTCGTCCGACTTGGCCACGGCGGCGTCCCGCACGATCCGGGAAAGCCACCCCCGTTCTTCGTCGGAGAGGACTTCACGCTTCCGCTTGATCACCGTGCTGCGCGCCGGCCGGTAGGCGATCTCCCCGACCAGCCCCGGCTGCTGGACCAGAAGTCGGATCGTATCGGCCGGCACGGTCCAGAACACGAACTGGTCCACCAGGTGCCAGTCCGGATTGGCGTATTCCAGCAGCCAGAGAATCTGGTAGGAGCAGTTCTCCTTGAAGAAGTAATAATCCACGTAGACGTTGCCGATCTCCCAGGCGTGCATGAGCAGGCGGTGGATCTGCTCGTCCGTCAGATTCAGCCGGTATTCCCAGATGTCGCGGTTCTCGATGTCCCGGTACTCCTGCACCTTCAGGTAATAGGGAAGGGTGGAGAAGAAGCCCTTGAATCCTCCGAAGACCCCTTTCATGGCGTAGGTGAACCCGATGTCGCCCGGCGCGTCCGCGGCGAAGTTGATGGTGTAGGCCAGGATGCGGGTCTGCTCGGTCTGCCCCTTCTGGTCAATACGCAGGAACGTATGGCCGAACATCGAAGCGGGATTGTTCAGGTAGGCGGACGGAAAGATCATGCTGACGCCTTGCGGATTCAACTCGCCGAACCAGCCGTGAAACCGCTCGCACGCGGCGGGCGGCAGGCGGTGGTCGTCGAAGGACAGCCTAGCCTTCAGCCAGTGGTAGCGGGCGATGAAGGCGCATTGCGCCGGCTGTTTCGCGCGACCCACCGGCTCGGCGGAGAAGAACTGCGCCAGCGTTGCCTCCAGCTCGGACCGAGGATCGGTTTTGCCGGCCGGGGACAGGAAAAACTCCGGGTCGTCCACCTCGCTCGTGACCCCGCCCGTGAAGTTCGGCCGGTAATGAAGCAGAACGCGCCACTCCCGCTCTTCGGCGAGTTTGGCCTCTATCGCCCGGCTGGTAAGGTCGGCTAAATAGGCGGGATCAGGCGTCTCGGCGGAGTGGCCGGCGGCCGCCCCCAACAGAGTCAGTAGGAAACCGATTGATGCCGGCCCAGCCGCTCGCCGGCGTGTCATGTCCCCCGGCGGTGCGAGGCGTGATGCTTGTGCGCGGCATGCATGAGGCGGGTGTCATGGGAAAGAAATTCGACGTCGCCATGATCGAGGATCTCGGCGTATGAAGCCAAATGAATCGCGTCCATGCCACGGAGTCCATACCGCACGGCCAGCGACCCTGCTTTCACGGCGACCGGAAGCGACAGATGGATGACCAGAAAGCGATGCCAGGATTCGCGAAAATCCTCGACAACGGCCTTGAAGTCACGCCTATTCATCGCCCCTTCCCTGTGGCGGCGTGCCAGGGCCGCATGCGCTTCTGGATAGGCGATGACGGACGTAGCGACGCGGTCGACCGCTTCGGCGTGAGCTTGAACGTCCTGTGTGCCGGGCTCCTGCACGTAGAGCTTCAGCAGGCTGGATGTATCCAGATAGAGGATCACCCTCGATCTTCCAGAACGGCTTCAGCCAGGTGGGCAGGACCTTTGCGAAGTTTCCGAGGATGAAACCGGGGCTTCCCGCCTTCCCACATGGCGATGCCTGCTTCGACAAGAGAACGGGCAAGACGTTCCGATTCCGACACCGACGCCGAGACTCCGGAGAGATCGGCGACAGCCCGACGGCGATCGAGGATGCGGATGGTTTCTCCAGCCTTGGCTCGCCGGACATATTCGCTCAGCTTCGCTTTGAGCGTGGCGATGTTCACGGTGCGCATCGCGTCCTCCACAACATAGTCACGAACATGTATGACACATGACCATATTCTCGTCAAGGACTAAGGGCTGAGGGTGAGGGGGAATCGGCGGTGGCCAGGAGAAGAGAAAGGACCGGAGCCCCGACAATTGCCTCGGGGCCCCGCATCGTTGGTGACCGTCAGCGAGTCGTCTGCGCCTGGGCCAGCAGGGGATGCTGCGCCATGGCCTGGTTCAGCGCCGCAATCATCGCCGCGGCGGACGTCTGGCCGGCGGCCGTCAGGCTCACGTACCGCTCCTGGGCCAGCGCGAAGAAGGCCGGCTGCCGCTCCGCCGGCACCCCCATCAGGTCCGCCAAGGAAGCCAGGTGCTCCCCGCCGCCCCGCGCCATGTCCTGCTCAAGATTGTCAAAATCGAGCTTCACGAAGACCCTGGCCTTCTCCTCTGCCCACACCTGCCCATTGTTCTTGCAGCCGAGCGTCCCCGTGGTAATGCCAAAAGCCTGGAAAGGGATGATCGTGTTGTTCGTCGTGGACATCAGCAGTTGCGGGCCGATCCCGTGGCCGAGCTTCGAATCTTCCCACACGACCTTTCCAAGTCCGCACCCGGGACCAGTATCGGCCGTGCCGGCCACGCCGATTCCGGTCTGGACGGCAAAGATAGCCAGCGACGCGCAGACGGCGAACCAACGTTTGTTCATCATGGCTTCCTCCTTTGAAGATCGTGGCAAGTTCCGAACAAACTTCCCTCCTGCCTCTACCCGCCCCTCGTCAACGGCGAATCCCCGCAGAATTCATTACCGCGGCATCGGCGCCTGGGCCAGCAGGGGATGCTGCGCCATCGCCTCGTCGAGGGCCTTGATCATCGCCGTTGGCGAAACCTCGCCGGCGACCGTCAAGCTCACGTACCGCTCCTGGGCCAGCGCGAAGAAGGCCGGTTGCCGCTCCGCCGGCACTCCCATCAGGTCCGCCAAGGAAGCCAAGTGCTCCCCGCCGCCCCGCGCCATGTCCTGCTCAAGATTGTCAAAATCGAGCTTCACGAAGACTCCAGCTTTTTCTTCCGCCCAAAATTCTCGATTATTCTGACAGCCAAGCGTCCCGGTGGAAATACCGAAAGCCTGCCAAGGGAGAAACAGGTCGTTCGTCGTGGACATCAAGAGTTGCGGCCCCACCCCCTCGCCGAGCTTGGAATCCCGCCAGACGATCTTGCCGAGTCCGCATCCCGGACCGACATCCGAGGTGCCCGCTAAGACCGTCATCGCTTGAAGACCAACGAACAAGAGAACTGCATGAATGGCGACAAGTTTTCTCATCAGCAACGACACCTCCTTCTTGCAAGCGTTTTCTGCAGGCTAGCGCCCGTCACGTGTCGGCAGGCAGAATGCGAGCGAGTATAACAGAGCCCAGGCAGTTTACGAAGGAAAAATCAGACAGCTACGTATTTCGTACAGCAGGCGAGCGTCAGAGAGTCAGGGTTTCCCCGACGGCGAGGGCATTCTGGGTGATGGAGCGGAACGCTCGCGAGCGAGGAGCTTTGCCGCCGTGCCTTCGATGGCGACTTCGGTCTTGTAATAGATGGCAAGGTAGGAGGTCAGGGTGGTGGTGATTTTCGCGTTGATCAGCAGATCCCCGCCTTTCTGCTTGAGCGCGGCCTGTCGGACTTCTTCGTACATCACATGATCCGCACCGGGCGCCCATAGAGGCTGTCCGTACGTGATCGAGGCCCGGACTTGGCCCAAAAGCTCCACGCGACTTCCAGGCGAGATCACGCGATCGGTCGCGATATTGGTTCCGAGCTTGGTGGTGCAGCCGGCCGTCAGGACCAAAAGCCCCGCTGCCACGACCCAGGAGGCTCTCATCGCTCCCCCGGTTTCATCGGCTTAGCCGGTTCAGGAGCTTGTGCCGGCTGGCCCGATTCGACCTTGGCCGCCGTCCCCTCGGCAGTCCAGGAGATCCACCAAAAATCCAGGCCTGGAATCAGGAAGATGGGGAACCTTGTGCCTCGCAGGGAGAGAGTGTAGTCCGTCAACAGATCGGCCTTTTTCTCCCGAATGGCCTCCCGCACCGCCTTCTGGGAGATATCCGGATGCATGATGTCCGCGAGGCCCCCGAAGGTGAAAACCCAGTCGCCGGCGGTGGCCTTAGTCGGCCCGATGGGAACGACCCTGAGGTCCTCGTTGACATAGTGGGACTGGGTGACCGGCCAGACCCCCACGGCCGAGGAGCAGCCTTGGGTAAGCAGCCCAGTAAACAACAGGGTTCCGAGGAACCAGCCGTTGGGGTTCCGCATGTCTTCAAGCCCTGACCAGCGAACGGCCCAGCCCTTCTAGCGACATTCCCTTAGCTTGTCAAGCCGCCCGATCTGATTTTCCAGCTCGGGCCGATCCGCAAGGACCATGTGGCTCGGAACAACCGTAGGCCCGTCAATCGTCAGGAGGCCAAGGCAGCGGGGCAGTTTGAAGCGTCTTGGACCGGCTGAGCCGGGATTGAACAGGAGCGTGGGGCCATACCATTCGGTTTTTGGTCGGTGCGTGTGGCCGAACACGCAGACGTCCGGCCGTTCCCGCTCCAGGAAGGCCCGCCCTTCCTTCGTGAGTTGGCCGCCTTCATAGAGGACGTGGCGGATCGCGATCCGCCGTCCGGCCAGCTCGATCATCGCCTCCCGGCGAAAGCTGCTCCGCCCATAGCCGTCCACGTTGCCGGAGACCGCCGTCACCGGCGCGATCCGCTCCAACCGCTCGATCACGGACCGGTCGCCGATGTCGCCGGCATGGATGATGTGATCCACTCCGGCAAAATGGCGCGGGATCTCCCGGTCGAACAGGCCGTGCGTGTCCGCGATCACCCCGATGCGCACAGCAGCCTCCGCTCTCAGAGCCCGGCTTGCACGGCGCCCCAGTCGAACGAGAAGGGCAACGGCTCCTGCCTGGGCAGGGCGGCCGCCTCGGCCTTGAGCCGTTCCGCGCGCGCCGCGCTCATCGGGTGGGTGGAGAGGATCTCGACCTGGAGCTTGTCCGACTCCGAGAGACGCTCAAAGAACCGGATCATCCCGTCCGGCAGGATCCTGGCCCGGTGCAGCAGCCGGAGCCCTTCCAGGTCCGCCTCGGTCTCCTGCTCCCGCCCGAACTTCAACGTGGCCAACTCGATGCCCAGACGCTTGGCCAGCCCGACCAGCCCCTGCCGGTCCCCGACCAGGATCGTCACCACGGCTGCGATCCCGATCGTCTTCACGATGCGCTCCGTCCCGTGCCGCAGCAGCACGTGGTTGAGCTCATGCCCCAGCACGCCGGCCACTTCCTCCGGACTCTCCGCCTTCTCGAGCAGGCCGGTCAAGACGATCACATAGCCGCCCGGCAGGGCGAAGGCGTTGACCACGTCGCTCCGCACGACCGTGACTTCGAACCGATAGGGGCTGTCCGGCACCTGGTCGGCCAACCGCTCGGTGATCTCCTGCACGGCCGCCACGGCCGGCCCGTCCTTCACGACGGCCTGCCCGGCCAGGAACTGCCCGCGCGCCGCCTCCCCGATAACCTTCTCCCACTCGACCGGGACCCGGCTGACCGCCAGCCTGACGAGCACGTCTGACCCGAGCCAGAGCAGGAGGACGAAAGCCGCGACGGCCCCGATTGCCGCCAGGAGCCACGTCCGCCGCCGCAGACGTGAGCCACGCACCCGTGCCGCAGTCCGTTCCAGCTCCCCCGTCAATTCAGGCGGCGCGGCTCCGCGGAAGGCTCGGATCAAAGCCGGGTCCTTGAGGTAGAGGGTCCGCTTTTCCGCCTGCGAGACCCACTTCACGACGAGGTGGTCGTGGTCGAAGCCGCCCGCTTCGACCGACAGCAGGCTGAAGGGCACCGTTTCCTCAGGCGATCCGGGGAACGAGAGGGTCAGACCGGAGCCCGAGACCGCCACGAAACAGGGGGCCCCTTCCGCGGGAAGCCGGCCGCCGAAGCAGAGCGCGTTGTGGGAGACACTCATCGCTGAATGATAAACGATGCGCGATGAATAGAAGACGAGAGATGAACGGGTTTAACGTTTATCATTCATCACTCAGCATTTCGCGTTGGTCACTCGGCGACCGGAATGAACTGCTGGAGCCAGGCCCCGAAGCCGCCGGGGTTGCGGCTCTGGATGTACACGACACCCGGCCCGCGGAACCGGCAGACGAAACCCTCGCCAGAGGTGAAGCTGGCGATCCAGCCGGCGGCCGCCTTCTCGATGTTGTAGGAGGTCGTGGCGGTCCAGGCCACCAGATGGCTGTTGTCCACGATGTATTCCTGGTCCGGCTTGAGCTCGACCTTGTGGATCGCCCCGAAGCTGTTCAAGATCAACTGCCCGGTCCCGCTGACCCGCAGGATGAAAAACCCTTCCCCGCCCAAGAGGCCGCGGCTCAGGCTCTGCATCCGGCTCTCGATCTTGACGCCCTCGGCTCCGGCCAGAAACCCGTCTTTCTGGACCAGGTACTCGTTCACGCCGTCGAGCTCCAGGATCAGGATGTCGCCGGGCACGGTCGGGGCCAGCAGCACCTCGCCCGGGCCTCGGGTCGCCCGCAGGGTCTGGAAGAAGAACTTCTCCCCGCTCAGCATCTTCCGGGAGAGCGCGCCCAGGAACCCGCCCTCCATCTTGCTCTCCACGTCCACGGTCGGCGACGCGGCCACCATCGCGCCGGACTCCGCCTTGATGGACTCTCCCGCCGCGAGCTCCACGCGCGCCATCGGAAACGCTCCCGGATACAAGATTTCGCTCTTCATCTGTCCGCTCCCCCTTCGTTCATGAAGAAATCTGGCTGATTCTGTGGAAACCAAGGAGCGCCTGTCAACAGAGCTGACCGGCCCAATCCGGAGGGTTGACAAACTTCGGCGCCAGAGCGCATGCTGGATTGCGTTGATCCCCTGTCGGATGGAGGACTCGTCATGGCTCCGGGGTAACCAGCCACAGCCCCTCCGTTTCACACGTCGGCACCTCCAATCGGGCCTTCTCGGGCTGCGCCTGCCGGGAAGGCCTTTGTGTTTTTTCACGAAAGGAGTGATCGCCATGAGGACCGCCATTTTCATCATTACGATCGTGCTGGTGATCGGCTTCGCCGTCTCCCTGGGCTTCGCCAACCCAGCCATGCTGCCCAAGCATCCGGGCTACCCGGCCGGCAACGCGGTCTCTCCCGTCACCGGCCAGCCGCTCGCGAACGACCCGGGTCAGACCAACGCTGTGGGAGAGAAAGCTGCCCTGGACGCGGCAGCCGCCGAGGACGCCCACGTGAAGCAGAACCTGAACGACCCCAACAACCAGCGGCTCCTCAAGAGTGAAGGCGCCGGAGTGCTTCCCAAGGTCCAGGGGCCCCAGATCAAGATCGAGCCGCCCGTGAAGGAAGCCACCAGGATGAAGTAGGGCGCGAGGCAAGAAGATTCGTGGTCGGGGGGTGGTGGTCGGTGAAGCAGGGTAAGACTTCTTGTCGTTCATCACCGACCACTGACCCCTGACCATTTCTTTCCTTCGGTTCTTGCGCCTTTGCCCCTAACCAATTGGCGGCAACGCGGCATCGAGCGCAGCACGCTGAGCCCGGAAGAGCGCCTGCGCCTCGGGGACTTCGATCAGCGCGAAGCGGACCGAATCGCCGGGCAGGAGCTGGGCCGCAAGAGGAATATCGGCGGAGATCACGACGGCGATCTTCGGATAGCCGCCGGTCGTTTGACGGTCCGCCGACAACAGGATCGGCTGCCGGTCGGCCGGGACCTGCAAGGCTCCCAGGGGAACGGCCTCGGAGACCATGTCTTCCCGGCCGGCTCGGTCCAGTTCCGGCCCGAGCAGACGGTACCCCATCCGATCGGACTGGGAAGAGACCCGATACCGGCCGCCGAGGAAGTTGTTGACCGTGTCCGGCGTGAACCAATCGGCTTGGGGGCCGGGCACGGTTCGCAGGATCGGCGTCGGGCTGTAGCCAGGCCTGGCGGCATCCGGCAGGGACCGGCCGACCAATCGCCAGACTCCGGGGTTCGGCTTCCCTCCGTGCAGCGTGTCACCCTTCACCAGCGCACGGCCGGCGAAGCCGCCCGTGTGGCTGCGCAGGTGGGTGGAACGACTGCCGAGCACGATCGGCAGGTCAAAGCCGCCGGCGACAGCCAGATAGGAGCGGGCGCCGGAACGGCGAGCGCCGAACGTCAGCCTGCTCCCCTTTCCAGCCATCACCGTCGTCCAAGCCGGCAGGAGCGCGCCGTTCATGGTTGGCGTCAGGTCCGCGCCGGTGAAGGCGATGACGGCCTCCTCCTCGAACCGGATCTCCGGTCCCTGTACCGTGATCTCCAGCGCCGCCGCCTGGTCCGGATTGCCGACCAGCCGGTTGGCGCACCGGAGCGCGAATGGGTCCATCGCCCCGGCCGGGGGCATGCCGAACCGCTGAAACCCGAACCGGCCGAGGTCCTGCACCGTCGTGAGCCACCCGGGACGGACGACGGCCAGACGCGCGGGGGACGGCTCACGCCGCATCGCTGGCTCCCACCGGCAACAGCCTGACGCCGGCTCGGATCAACTCTCGCCGCACGAGTCGGGCCAGCCGATCCGCGCCGGGCGTGTCGCCGTGCAGGCAGATCGTGTCCGCGCGCAGCGACAGGATGGCCCCGTCCACCGTCTCCACGGTCCCCTCCCGGACCAGACGCAGCACCCGGGCGGCGACCTCGCGCTCGTCCGTGATGAGCGCCCCGGCCTGACCGCGGGGCACCAGAGACCCGTCGGCCCGGTAGCCCCGGTCGGCAAAGGCCTCCTCGGCCACGGTCAGGCCGAGTGCCAGGCCCGCCTCGACTGCCGGCGAGCCGGCCAGGCCGAACAGAACCAGCCGGCGGTCCACGACCGCCACGGCTCGGGCGACCGCTTCGGCCGCCGACCGATCCCTGGCCGCCAGATGATAGAGGGCCCCGTGCGGCTTGACGTGGGCGAGCGTCACCCCTTCCTCAGCCGCCACGGCGGAAAGCGCCCTGACCTGGTCGGCCACGAGCCGCTCCACCTCTGCGACCGGCACCGTGCCTTCAGTTCGTCCCATGCCCTCCCGGTCCGGGAACCCCGGATGGGCGCCGACCGCCACGCCGTGGAGGCGCGCCGCCAGCACGGTCCGCCGCATCACGTCGGGACTGCCGGCATGGACCCCGCAGGCGACGTTGACCGAGGTCACGGAGGCCATGATCCGCTCCTCCATCGCCAGCCGGTCCGGATCGGCGGACTCGCCCAGGTCGCAATTCAAATCAACCCGCATACGACTCAGTAATAGGTGAAGGGTGATGGGTTGAGCGCTCACGCTTGGTCCTCCCATCACTCATCACCCTTCACCGGCTCTCGTCCCGCGCCTGGAGTCGTTCATACGCCTGCCGCGTGATCGGCACGAATCGCACCTGATCGCCCGGCTCGATCAGGAACGGCTCGGAACGGGCCGGATCGTACAGCCGCCACGGCGTCCGCCCGATGATCCGCCACCCGCCCGGACTCTCCTGGGGATAGATCCCTGTCTGGGAGCCGGCGAGGCCGACCGATCCCGCCGGCACGCTCGCCCGCGGCGTCGCCAGACGCGGCATCGCGAGGGCCGGCGGCACCGAGCCCAGGTAGGGGAAGCCGGGGCTGAACCCGAGCATGTAGACCCGGTAGGTCACGGAACTGTGCAAGGCGACGACCTCGTCGGGGGAGCAACCGGCGAAGGCCGCCACGTCATCCAAATCCGGTCCGAACTCGCCCCCGTAGAGGACCGGCACCTCGACGGTCCGCGGCGCCGCCTTCCGGGCCGGCTCGATCCCGGCGGCCAGCGCGAGCAGCCGGTCCGCCAGCCGCTGCCAATCCGCAACCAGCGGATCGAAGTACAGGGTGACGGAGCGGTAGGTCGGCACGACTTCCACCAAGTCGGGCCAATCCCTCTCTCCCTGCTCCTCCACCGCCCGGGCGAAGGCCAGGACCAGGTCGTTGACCGCCGGATCGATCGTGGCGCCGAATTCGACCGTCACCGCCGCATCGCCCTCCGCCAGCAGCCGCGGATAGGGAGAACGGTCAGGGGGCGGTGGTTGGTGGTTCATGAACGAAGGCCATCCCCCTCTCGGCACTTCCCCTACCCCTGACCACCGACCACCCCGCATTCTTCACGCGGCGACGTACCGCAGCGTCAGCAGCCCCGCGAACAGGTGAATCAGCCAGTGGGCCTCGCCCAGCCGGCCGGTGACGAGCTTCAGGAGCGTGTAGGACGCCAGCCCGAAGGTGATCCCCTCGGTAATGCTGACCGTCGCCGGCATGAGCAGGATCGTGAGGAACGCGGGAATCGCTTCCGTCGGATCGTGCCAGGGCACCGAGGTGATCCCGCGCACCATGAAGCTCCCGATCAGGATCAGGGCCGGGGCGATCACGGGATAGAGGTGCGTCCCGTCCGGCGCCACGGTGCCGCCGCCCACCATCTTGGCGAGGGGGGCGAAGAACAGAGCCGCGAGAAACAGGCCGGCCGTGACCACGCTGGCGAGGCCGGTGCGGCCTCCGGCCGCCACGCCGGCCGCACTCTCGACGTAGCTGGTAATCGTGGAGGTGCCGAGCACCGCCCCCGCCGTCATCCCCGCCGCGTCCGCGACCAGGGCTTTCTCGGCCCTGGGCAGCCGCCCGTCCTTGAGAAACCCCGCCTGGGCGCCGACGCCGACCAGGGTGCCGATCGTGTCGAACAGGGCGAGGAAGAAGAAGGTGAAGACGATCAGCAACCCGGTATGGGAGAGGAGCCCGCCGAGATCCAGTTGGAGCAGCGTCGGGGCCAGGGACGGCGGCGCGCCGACCAAGCCCTCGTAGCGCACGAGCCCCAGCGTCAGCCCGATCGCCGTCGTCGCCGCCATGCCCCACAGGATGGCGGCCTGATTCCCCCTGGCCGCCAGCCCCGCCGTCAGCAGCAGGCCGGAGAGCGAGAGGAGCACCGGCGGCGAATCGAGCCGGCCCAGCCCGACCAGGATGCCGGGCCGGGCCACCACGATCCCCGCCCACTGCAAGCCCACGAACGCGATCAGGAGCCCGATGCCGACCGCGATCGCGTGCTTCAGGGCGTCGGGCACGGCGTTCAGGAGCCGCTCCCGGAACCCGAACCGCGACAGGATGAGGAACAGCGCGCCGGAGACGAACACGCCGCCCAGCGCGGTTCGCCAGGGCACGCCCATGCCCCCCGCCGCCATCGCGCCGCAGACCGTGAAGGCGAAGTAGACATTGTGGCCCATGGCCGGAGCCAGGGCGATCGGGTAGTTGGCGTGGAGCCCCATGAGCAGGGTGGCGAAGGCGCTGGCCAGACAGGTGGCCGCCAGCACCGCCCCGAAATCCATGCCGGCCGTCGCCAGGACGGCGGGCTGCACGAACAGGATGTAGGAGAGGGCCAGGAACGTGGTGGCGCCGGCCGTCACCTCGGTCCGGACTGTGGTCCCGTTGGCGCGCAGGGAGAACCGCCGGTCGAGCATGGCCGCGATCATCGCGGGGCTTTCGGAGCGGGTGCGTCCAGCACTTCCCGGACCTTGCGGATCAGCACGTCGGGCGTGAACGGCTTCTGGAGAAAGGCGGTGCCGGGCTCCAGGACGCCGTGGTGGACCACGGCGTTTTCCGTATAGCCGGAGATGTAGAGGATGCGCAGGTCCTTGCGCATCGAGACGAGTTGATCGGCCAGCTCCCGCCCGCTCATCTGAGGCATCACGACGTCGGTCAGGAGCAGGTGGATCGGGTTCTGATGGCGAGTCGCGATCACGAGCGCCTCGAAGCCGTGCCTGGCTTCCAGGACCCGGTAGCCCTGCAGGTGCAGGGTCTCGCGCACGAAACCCCGGACCCCCGGCTCGTCCTCGACCAGCAGGACCGTCTCGGTTCCGCTCGGCTGCCCCGGGTCGGCCGTCGCCGTGGGCACCCCTTCGATCGCCTCGTCGATGCGCGGCAAGTAAATCTTGAACGTGGCGCCGCGCCCCGGCTCGCTGTACACGAAGACGTACCCGCCGCTCTGCTTGACGATGCCGTAGACGGTGGAGAGCCCCAGTCCCGTCCCCTTTCCCGTCCCCTTGGTCGTGAAAAAGGGCTCGAAGATACGCGCCTGGGTCTCCGCATCCATCCCGCAGCCCGAGTCGCTGACGGCCAGCAGGGCGTACCGCCCGGGAGCCATGACGTGCGGCCCGTGGACCCTGGTCTCCCGAACCTGGACGTTGGCGGTCTCGATCGTGAGCTTGCCGCCGTGCGGCATGGCGTCCCGCGCGTTCACGGCCAGGTTCATGATGACCTGCTCGAGCTGGCCCGGATCGGCCTTCACCGCGCCCAGCGCCGGATCCAGGTTGGTGATGAGGTCCACGTCCTCGCCGAGCAACCGCTGGAGCATCCCGCCCATGCCGGACACCACGTCGTTCAGGTCCAGCGCCTTGGGCATGAGCACCTGCCGCCGGCTGAAGGCCAGGAGCTGCTGCGTCAGGGAGGCGGCCCGGTCTCCCGACTTTTTGATCTCCTCGATCTCCCGCCGCAGGGGATGGCCCTGGTCGAGGCGGCTCAGCAGCAACTGGCTGTAGCCCGTGATGACCGTCAGCAGGTTGTTGAAGTCGTGGGCGATCCCGCCAGCCAGCTTGCCCACGGCCTCCATCTTCTGGGCCTGCCGGAGCTGCTCCTGGCTCTCCCGCAGCGCCTCCTCCGCCCGTTTGCGCTCGGTGACGTCCATCACGGTCCCGCTCATGCGCACCGGCCGGCCGGCCTTGTCCCGATAGACGTCCCCCTTGCAGGCCAGCCAGTGCACGCTCCCGTCCGGCCACACGACCCGGTGCTCGACGTCGTAGTCCTTCCCGTCGTTGACCGCGGCGGCGATGGCCTGGGTCAGGAACTCGCGGTCCGCAGGATGGACGCAGCTCAAGAACCCTTCATACGTCCCGTCGAACGAGCCGGGCAGGAGGCCCATGAGGGCTTCGACCCGCTCGGACCAGGTGACCCGCCCGCCGAGGATGTCCCAGTCCCACACCCCGACGCGGGAGGCGTTGAACGCGAAGTGGAACCGTTCCTCCTTGACCCGCAGCGTCTCCTCCGCCTCCCGATGCTCCCACTGGCCGATCACGAGGGCCGCGAGCGCCGCGGCCCCCATCGCGAACATCGTTTCCTCGGGAGACCAGGAGCGCGGCGGGCCGACGTGCTCGAGCCAGAGCGCGCCTCCCGGCCCGCCGACGAGGTGCATCGGCACGGCCAGCATCGAGGTGACGCCCAGCGGGAACAGGCGGGACTCGCGGAACTCTTTGGTCCGAGGATCGGTCAGGGCGTCGTCGGCAGCGATGACGTCGCCGCTGCCGATCGCCTGAAAATGGAGCGGGTAGTCGTTGACGGGAATTTCGACGCCGGAGGAATGGCGGGCATGGCTCAGCTCGTAGAGCTCGAGGCAGCGGGCCGCAGTCCGGCCCTGAGTCAAGCGCCAGACGCTCACCCGCTCGACCTGGAGGGTCTGCGCTGCGGCCTTCGCCAGGCGGCCGAGCCCCGTGCGCAAGTCGTCGGGTTGGAGGCGTTCGCCCAGGACCAGCTTATTGAGCGCGGCTAGCTGCTGGATGAGACGCGCTGAGCCCACTCGCGATTCCGTAGTCAGTCAAGGAACGGCACCGTGAGGCCGGGAACGGCTGTGGAACAGGGATGCAGCCTACACACCCGTCGGGAAAATGTCCAGCCAGGAACCAGGCATCCTGTGTCCGGACTAAAGCAACATCGGTACCCGTGCAACCGCGGGACCGAAAACGGCCAACTCGTCAGAATTCCATGCGGAGCGGCTCGATGGGCAGGCAGCCGGTCCGGAAGCCGGCGAGCGCGTCCGCTCCGAATTGCACAAGGTAGCACACCACGCTCGCTGAAGGCGCCGGATAGCCGTGCTGAACGGTCCGCGCCTGGAAGAGCGCGACCGAGTCCATCGCACGAAGAAAAGAGTTAATGGCGTATGGCTTATAGCTTATGGCTCAGAACGAGAGGATCGCCGTAGGCCTGCGCCTGTGCTAGAGGCCATCAGCCATAGGCTCTCCTCTTATCTGCACGGGCCGGCCTGCGGCCGCTGCACGATAGGCCGCCTCGGCCATCGCGACGGCGCGCAGACCGTCTTCGCCCGTAACCGGCATTGGCCCGCCCTTCGCCACGCCCCGCGCGAAGGCCTCCAGCACCGTGACGAGCGTCGGGCGATCCGGCACCGGCTCCACCTCGACGGTCTTCCATCCCTCGATCCGGCTGAGGGTGCCGGGCCCGACGTCCGCGACCAGTTCGCCGGCCGAGCCCACCGCGTCCACCCGGCACATCCGCCCTCCGGAGACCCGCGACACCTCGACGTAGCAGGGCATGCCCGACGCGAGACGAAAACGGAGATGCGCCAGGTCCTCCAGGTTCCGCGTGTGCCGGCGTTCCGTCTCGGCCGAGACCTCCACGGCCTCCGAGCCGGTCAAAAACCGGATCAAATCGAACAGGTGAATCCCGATCTCCAGCACGACCCCGCCGCCGGCCTGATCCGGGCGATCCAGCCATTCATGCGGAGGCCGCTCGCCGCGCATGCAAAGGGTCAGGTACTCCAGCGAGCCGACGTCCGGCAAGCGCTCGCGCAGCCGTTGCAGCACCGGCGTGAACCGCAGGGTCTGCGCGGTCATGAGGGGCACGCCGGCCGCGCGGGCCGCCTGGACCATGGTCCGGGCCTGTTCGGTGGAAAAGGCCAGCGGCTTCTCGATCAGCATGGCCTTGCCGGCGCGGGCGGCCGCCAGGCAGATGTCGTGGTTCAGCGAGGGGGGCGTGACCACGATCACCGCCTCCACTTCGGACAAGGCCAGGAGGTCGCGCCAGTCGGTGAAAAAGGCCAGCCCGTGCTCCCGGGCGAACGGACCGCCGGCCGTCGCGTCGCGCCGCGACACCGCCACCAGGCGGCAGCCTTCCACGCCTTCGAGCAGATGGCGGGCGTACCGCATCCCGTGACGACCGAGTCCGATCACACCGAGCCCGATGTCCATCCCCCGCTCCGCGTCACCCCTTCCCCGCGTCGCCCCGTCGCCTCACGCCCCACGCCGTCCGGACGGGGGTAGGCTCCTAGCATGAACCCTCCCGCCTTGGCAACTGGATGGGATAGGCGGAGAAGGCGCGGCGCGGGCACCACGGTTTCAGAAATCCCTCAAGTCGCGGCCACAGTTAGCCGATCACGATATCTGAATGGATAAGGCAGGCCTCTCCCGCCCTCAGGGCTGGCTCCGTGCCCTGCCCCCGTACAGGGGTCGGCTTGCTGCTCGAATCGAAGGGACGAGGGGCTGGATCTCCGATCGAACCCGGCCGGCTCGCCTGAGGGGGAAAGCGCCGGAGGCGCGGAGAATGCCCCGGTGGAAAGCCGGAAGGGCTTGCTCCCCGCGGGAGCGGATCGGAGACGATGACCAGGACCGGGAGGGGAGGCATGCGGGTCTTGATCGCCGAGCAGGACACGCTGGTTCGGCGTGTCCTGGAAACTGCGGTGGCCCAATGGGGCTACCACGCCACGACCTGTACGGATGGCACGGAAGCCTGGCAGGTGCTGCAGGGGCAAAACCCGCCGGACTTCGCCCTCCTGGATGTGAGCCTGCCCGGCATGGATGGCGCGCGGATTTGCTCCGCGCTCAAACAGGCGCCGGCGCCGGCCACCTACACCGTCCTTCTGACCCCGCCGGAGCAGGAGCCGGACCCGACGGCCAGGCACGAGCCCGGTCCCGACGACTATCTGACCTTGCCGGTGGACGCAGGCGAGCTGCGGGCCCGTCTTCGGATCGGCGAACGGCTCGTGGAGCTCCGGGAAGAGTTGGCCGAGGCCCGGGAGACGATCCGCGTCAAGACGACGCTGGACTCCGTCACCGGCGTCTGGAACCGCGACGCCGCGCTCGACTGTCTGAGCCGCGAGCTGACCCGCTCGCAACGAGAAGGGGCGCCGCTGGCGATCGTGCTGGCCGACCTGGACGACTTCAAGCTCATCAACGACACGTACGGTCACGCGGCCGGCGACATGGCGCTGCGCGAAGCCGCCCAGCGTTTCCGACGCGTGCTGCGCCCCTACGACGGCCTCGGCCGGTACGGGGGCGACGAGTTTCTGGTGATTCTCCCCGGGTGCGACGCCGAGGCCGCGAACACCCTGGCCGATCGGCTCCGGCTCGCCCTCTCGTCCCGCCCCATGACGACCGAGCGAGGCGGCGCGTTCTTCGTGACCCTCACCGCCGGGGTGAGCTCGGCCAGCCATCGGAACGGGATCGTGGGGCCCGACGCGCTCACCCGCGCCGCGGAGACGGCTCTCGTCAGGGCCAAGCAGGCCGCCAGCAACCGCGTGGCGACGGCCTCCAACGGATCGGGGTTGAACGTCTCGGCCTGATGTCCCGGGCCGCTATCACGATGCCGAGCAGGATCGGGCAAGGAGACGCGCCGATGACTGACCGGACGGGGTCGGAGAGGATCGCATGAGGCGGATCCCCATCGGGGAAGCCGAGCCGGGCCAGACCCTCGCCAAGGCGGTCACGAACGGAAACGGCCTCCCCGTCCTCTCCGAGGGCGCCGTGCTGAGCGACGCCCTGATCGCCAGGCTGAGACGCATGGGACTCGCCGCCATCTATGTGGAGGGCCGGGCCTTGCAGGAGGGAGAGTCGGCCAAGACCCTATCCGAGCTGGAGCGGGAGCTGACGCGGCGGTTCCGGAAGGTGGCCGGCGATCCGCTCCAGGACCGGATTCGCGCGGCGATCGTCCGGCACCTCCGGACCATGTACGGAGCCCCGGCCGGTGAACGGGGAGAGGCGCCATGACGACCCTGACGGGCCAGCCCGCAATGGACGAAGCCGCCATCCGGCGGCGGATCGAAAGCCTCGGCGAGCTTCCCACCCTGCCCCACGTCGTGCAAAAGGTCGTCACGATGAGCAACCGGTACGACACGTCCGCCGAGGACCTCGGCCGGATCATCGAGAAGGACCAAGTGCTGACCGCGAAGGTCCTGAAGCTGGCCAACTCGTCCTACTACGGGTTCCCGACCCGCATCGCCTCCGTCAGCCATGCGGTCGTCGTGCTGGGACTGAACGTCGTGAAGGGCCTGACGCTCTGCGCGACCGCCTTCGACATGATGAAGGCGGCCGGCATGCAGCGGCTGTGGCGCCACTCGCTGGGCGTAGCCATGACGTCCAGCATCCTGGCGGCCCGCTCGGGGCTCAAGAACCTGGAGGAGGTGTTCGTGGCGGGGCTGCTGCACGATTTCGGGAAGGTCGTGCTCGACGTGAAACTGTCGGAGCTGGCCCCGCACATCGAACAGGCAGTGCACGAGCGGGACCTCTATCGAACCGAGGCGGAGCAGATCGTACTCGGGCTGACCCATGCCGACGTCGCCGGCCTGCTGGCGAGCAAGTGGAACCTGCCGGCCTCGCTCCGGGACCCCATGGTCTTTCACCACCGGCCGACCCTGGCGCGCGACGCGCCGAAGCCGACCGCGGTCGTCCACGTCGCCGACGTGCTCGTCAAGGCGATGGGCTGCGGCGACTCCGGCGACGACCTGGTGCCAGCCCTGTCGCACGAGGCCTGGAAGCTGGTCGATCTGAACGACGAAGACCTCTCGGTCTGCGTGGCCCGCGCCGCGCACGAGTTCGAGACGATGGACGAGTACCTGTTATGACCGCGATCGCCACAGCCTGCCGGCGGGTGCTGCTCCTGCACGGAGACCCGAGCGAAGCCTCTGCGCTGGGCGAAGTGCTGGGCCGGTGCGGGTTCGAGGTGTGCGCCGGCGATCCCGGCGGAGCCGAGCTGGACGACCTCCTTCACCATCCTCCCACCCTGATCCTGGCAGCGGAGGGAGCCGGGGGCCGCTCGGTCGAGACCCTGGTCCGGGAGCTGAAGGCCGATCCCCTGTTGGGGCAATTGCCCATCGTGATCATGCTCCGCGAGGTGCGCGTAGACGACGTGGACTGGGGGGCCCTC
The DNA here is from genome assembly GCA_040757595.1 of Nitrospirota bacterium. NCBI lineage: Bacteria > Pseudomonadati > Nitrospirota > Nitrospirota bacterium. Next base: position 69,416 of record JBFLWP010000012.1, read on the forward strand.
GCCGTGGACGACTACGTCACGGTTCCTTACCGGCCCGAGGAGATCGTCCGCCGCCTGCGCCTGTGCCTGAGCCGCCAGACCCGTTCCCTCGACGCGAATCCCTTGACCCGGCTGCCGGGCAACACGTCCATCCTCCGCGAGACGGCCAGGCGGATCGAGAGCGGCAAACCCTTCGCGGTGGGTTACCTGGACATCGACAACTTCAAGTCGTTCAACGATCGGTACGGCTACGCCCGGGGCGACGAAGTCCTGGTGGTCACCTGCCGTCTGGTGACCACCGCCGTGAGCGAGCAGGCCGGAGCCGAAGGCTTCGTCGGCCACGTCGGGGGCGACGACTTCGTGTTTCTCTGCGATCCGGCCGTGATCGACGGCATCTGCCAGACCATCATCAAGCGCTTCGACCTCGTGATCCCGGACTTCTACGACACCGAGGACCGGCTGCGCGGCCACATCGACTCCGTGGACCGGCGCGGCAACCACGAGCAGTTCCCGATCATGACGCTCTCGATCGCGGCCGTCTCGAGCGAGACCGACACGATCACCCACCCGGCCGATGTCAGCCTGATCGTGTCCCAGCTGAAGCGGCACGCCAAGACGTTCGAGGGCAGCACCTACGTGCGGGACCAGCGGAAGGGAGACCGGCGGCGGACCTGAAGGCCCACCCTCGGACGGGTAGGATTTTCCGATCCGTTCGGGTAAGATACGGCCCATGCACGCCGTGCCCCGTTCCACCGGCCCGGGCCGAGGCCAACTCCAGCGCCGCCTCGTCGCCTCCTGCCTGCTCTTGCTCGCGTCCACCGGCTGCGCGGTCGAGCTGCAGAAAACGAACGTCGTCAAGCCGGTGGAAGGGAAGCTGACCACCTACTACGCCGTCGAGATTCCCCCGCCCCGCGGCAAGAACGCCCCGCCCAAGCTGGTGGCCGATCTCCAGGAGAGAATGCTGCTGCAGATCGGCACGATGGGAAAGTTTCGCCGGGTGGCCACCTCGATGAACTCCGAGCAGCACGTGCTCGTGATGCAGGCCACGATCGTCAAGTTGGACACGGGGAACCGCTTCCTGCGGTGGTGGAGCTCGGTCGCGGAGATCGTCGGAGCGATCTACGAGTCCTACACCAAGGAAAAGGTGGGGATGGTCTCGGGCTCCGTGGGGGACGGCTACCTGCTCGTGGACTTCCAGTTCGTGGACAAGAAGACGAAGCAGGAGGTCGGCCAGATCTCGGTCAAGGGATTGGCGGACGATCCGGACAGCTTCCGCTCAGCCGAGGACCGGGTCGTGGACGCCCTCATGCAGTACGTCCAGTCCCAGCTCTGACAAGCCGCAGGTTGTCGCTTCAGCAGGCGGCCGACACCAGCCGGAAGGCGTCCACGTCCACCAGCCCCCGGTCCGTGATCTTCAGCGACGGGATCACCGGCAGAGCCAGGAACGAAAGCTGGATGAACGGCTCCTCCAACCGGCAGCCCATCGCCTGAGCCGCCCCTTTCAGCCGCTCCAGCGAGGCCGCCACCTCTTCGGGGTCCTTGTCGCACATGAGCCCGGCGATCGGGAGCGGCAGCGCCTCGATCGTGTCCGGATCCCGCACCACCACGATCCCCCCGTCGATCGCGACCAGATGGTTGAGCGCCGCGGCCATGACCCTGTCGTCGGCTCCGACCACGATCGCATTGTGCGAGTCGTGATTGATCGACGTGGCGATCGCGCCGCGGGTGAGGCCGAAACCCTTGACGAACCCGACCGCCTTCCGACCCGTGCGGTGGTGCCGCTCGAAGACCGCGATCTTCGCGATGTCCTGCGTCGGGTCCGGAAGCACCTGCCCCCGCGACGCGGGCAACGTCGCGGTCACGGAATCGGTCACGATCTGCCGGCGCCGGACCCCGATGACCCGCACCCGCCGGCGGTCGGCGTCGGCCGGGGCCGCGACGCGGAAATCCTCGACCGTACAGGGGTCGAGGTTCATGTTGCGCCCGCCCAGGGCCGGGGCAAGGGCAAGGGATCGTCCTGCAGACCGTGCGCCCGCGTCGGCCAGGACGGCCAGCGCTTCGCGATCCACCCGCTGCCCGTTCTTGTAGACCGCCTCGAGGCTCAGCCCCGACGTCCACCGCTCCCCTTCCCTCGGCCGGACCAGACAGAAATCCGCCAGGAACCCCGGCGCCAGCACCCCGCGGTCCTCCAGTCCGTAAGCCCGTGCGGCGGCAAAGCTGGCGGCACGGAAGATCGTGGCCGGCTTGTGGCCGTTTCGCAGCGCCTTGTCCACGATGAAGCCGATGTGTCCTTCTCTCGCGATGTCGGCCGGATTCCGGTCGTCGCTGCACAGCCCGATCACGGCCGACGAATAGTCGTCCAGCAGCGGGAGCAGCGCGTCCGCGTCCTTGGCGCAGGATCCTTCCCGGATCAGGACGTGCAAGCCCTTCTCCAGCTTTTCCCGGGCCTCTTCCAGCGTCGTGGATTCGTGGCAACTGTGCACGCCGGCCGCCCCGTAGGCGTTCAAGTCCCGGCCACGCAGGCCGGGACAATGGCCGTCAATCCGCATGGGCTGGAACGCCAGCAACTTGCGCAGGACCTCCTGGTCGCCGGCCAGGAGGCCCGGATAGTTCATGACCTCGGCCAGGCCCAGCACGCGGGGATGCGTCCGCAGCGCGGCCAGGTCGTCCGCCAGCAGCAGGGCCCCGCTCGTCTCCAGTTCCAACTGCGGGCTCGTGGAGGGCACGCAGCTCGACAGCATCACGAACACGTCGAGGTCCAGCCCCTCCGAAGCCTCCAGGGCCCAGGCGAGTCCGTCCTTCCCCTTGACGTTGGCGATCTCGTGCGGATCCCAGATCGCCGAGGTCGTGCCGGAGGGGAGCACGGCCTGCTGGAACCGCACCGGCGTGAGGAGGCTGCTCTCGATGTGGACGTGGGCGTCAATGAATCCCGGCACGGCCAAGAGGTCCCGCCCGTCCACCTGGGCGCGGCCCTCGTACCGCTCCCGCGTGCCGACGATGAAGCCGTTGTAGACGGCCAGGTCCCCCGCGAGGAACCGGCCCGTGTAGACGTCGAGGACGCGCGTGTCCCGGATCACCAGATCGGCCGGCTCGAGGCCGCGGGCGACGCGGACGTGGGCCGCCAGGTCGGCGAGCGAACGGTAGTGGGTCTTGCGGGGCATGGGATTTCCCGGGAGTCCTTTCCCCCACGATACTGCCTGCCGGAAGACCGGTCAAGGAGGCGGCTCAGCCCGCGAGCTTCAGCCCCGCGATGCCGGCCACGATCAGCAGGATGCAGGCGAGGCGGAGCGGGTTTCGCGGTTCGCCGAACAGGACGAGGCCCGGTTGACATCGGCTCCCGGCTGTGGGACAGTTCGACGCCCGTCACGGGCGGGCGCCGGGTCCGGTCACGCAGGGCACGAAGATGTCGGCCGAACAGGGGTTGCTGAAAGTCGCTTCCGGAGCCGTCCTCCTCGGCTCGCTCCTCTGGCTGGGGGGCTGCGTGTCGCTGGACGTGCAGCCGCTGACGAAGGACCGCTATCAGCCTCGGCCCGGCGACGCCAAGGTCGAAGTCCTCAAGAAGAGCCCGTCCCGGGCGCACGTGAAGCTGGCCCGGCTGGTCGCCACCGGCGAGCACGTCGACGAGGACCGGCTTCAAGCGAAGATCCTGTCCGAGGCGCGCTCGTTGGGCGCCGATGCGATCGTGGTGGAGAAGGTGGATCTGCTGAACATCATGGAATACAACGTGGCCACGCTGAAGATGTACATGAGCGCCACCGCCATTCGATACGTGGAGGGGAACGAAAAGCCGAAGCCGTGACCCGCGAACGATCGGGCTAGAATTGCTCGATCAGTTGCTTTTTCTTCGCCCGGTACTCCTCGTCCGTCACCAATCCCCGATCTCTGAGCCTCTGCAGCAGCGCGAGCGACTCTTCGATCGAGAGGCGCGCTGGTCCCCTCTGCTCCCGCCCCGGTGAATCAGCAGCGGTCGCGGGGGGCGCCGCTCCCCTAGGCCGAGGCGCCAGCAGGGTGAGAAGCAGGGGCTTGTAATCGATCGCCAACTCAGAGGGGGTCGGATTCAGAGACGGGCCGACCAGGCTCGACTCCCTGACCAGCGTCTGGTGTGCGCCGGCCGGGAGGTCAAAGGTATCTCCGGTGTTGGGGCTGAGCGGGTCCCGGCTCAACCGCTCGCGGACTCCCGGCATGGTGACGGCGCAGCGGTAATTGGCCAACACCAGGTGGAGCGACGTCCTTTCGACGAACCAGCCGCCGGTCGTCATCTCGACGACGTCGGGCGAGCCAGGGTGGGCCAGCCCGAACACGACGATCTCATGCGGCTGGGCCTCGGCGAAGGCTTTGCTGAGGGTCCCGCTCAGGTAGTCGATCTCGTCCTGCGTGAAAGCCGGCACGGCTGGCTGCTTCTCGGGCAGAAACAGAAACTTCGTGGTCAGGGTCTGGACCTGGACGCTGGCCAGGATGGGCTTCCAGTCTTCAGGACTGAGCCTGAACGGATGGGCGAAGCGGACCCCTTGCTCCCGAGCCTGGCGGGTCTGAAGCCTGACGAAGCGGTCTCCCTCCTCACACTGGCCGCAGACGATCCTGGTCTCCGGGGGTCCGGTCTGGACCGTGCCAGCACAGCCGCAGAAGCCCAGCGCCGCCAACCAGGCGACGGCGAGCACGCCAAGAGACAAGCCGGGTGAGCTTCTGCCGCTCATGTTCCCGTCCTTGGCGTGTGCTCCGAAACTCGATCCGTCAGAGCGCAAAGTCAAAACCGGTGAAGAACATCTGGCCGATCGTGTCCTGTCCGTTGTTTCCGGTCGCCCGGCTCCTGAACCAATTATATTCGGTGTGCCAGGCGATATCGGTGCGGGAGGAGAAGTGTAGGTAGTACCGACTCATCCACGTGTGCGAGTCCACGTTGTTGAAGTCCCCGCGGAACGTGCGGTTTCCTTGTTGCTCGTTCCGGACGACGTCATAGCGGTAGAGGAACAGCCAGCCGGGCGTCCCGAAGAAGGGCAACTCGTTGGGATACCAGTCCAGCTCGACGAAGCCGCCGTTCCACCGGGCATCCTGTCGGTTCACGACGGACGTCGCGGTCATGAGATTTTTGTCGTCCTGAGCGTGGATGAACGCACCGAACAGGTTCCACTGCCCGTCGAACGTGGTGCTGCCGTCCACGGAGACGCGATAGAACTTCTGCCCGCCGCCAGCCGTGCCCGTGGTCGTGCTCAGCGGATTGGCCTGCGTGGGAGCGTCGCCGTACCAGCCGGAGAGGCCGATCCGATGGCCGCTCACGATCCCGTACCCGCCGAAGGACTGGGTGGCGTGGCCGTAGAAGTAAAAGCCGCGCCCTCCCGACGCCCCGGTGGCGCCGGTGGCCTGGCTGTTGGAGAAGGCGTTGAGGGAGTATCGGAAAAATCCGTTGGTCGCCGCTGTCTGCTTGATCCCCGCAACTTCAATGCCGGGCTGGCCGCGCTGCAGGGAGGAGAGCGTGGCGTTGGTGTACCCGCTGCTGATCCGGTTGTTCGACGGAAAATTCGCCGAGGTGTAGACCGTGCCTGCCTGGTAGTTGTAGATGACGATCGGCGTATTGTTCTGCGTCGGATTCCGGAAGGCGCTGAAAGGCAGCTCCGGCTCGTATTTTCCGACCTTGACGTTCATCAGATAGTTGTCGGCCGATCCACCGAGGAACCGCTGCACGTTGTTGAGCCGGACGAAGGCGTTGGGAAGGTCGCCTCCCGTCGGGTTGGTCTGGAAGTTCCCGCTGCCGAGAGCGGGGGCATAGATGATCCCGTAACTGACGTTCTTGGCCAGGATCCCGTAGGAGAGGAAGTTCAGGGTCTTGAACCCGAAGCTGCCCGTCGTCACGTCGCCCGGGCCGTTGGTGCCGCTCCCCCCGCTTCCGTTCACCCCCAGGGTCTGGGTCCGGTAGCCGACGGTGCTGCGAAGGGAGACCGGCCAATAGCCCATCGCGAGCCCTTCGAATTCCGGCAGGTCGTTGTCCGAACCCAGTTGATACCCATGATCCCGGAAGAGATTCCCGAAGTCGTTCAGCTTGGGGAACCCCGGCACGTGGCAGACGTTGCAGGCGAAGTTGTACTTGCGGGCAAAGGCCGGGATCGCATTGGCCTTCGGAACGAGCGCGCTCCATTCGTAGCTGAGGAAGGCGATCAGTCCGAAGACCACGAGGGCCGCCCGCCGTTTCTTCAGAAGCCGTCCCACCATCGCGATCACCGAAATTCGCAGAGGGTGCGGAGATAGGCCACGATCTTCCAGGCTTCAATTTCCTTCAGATGCCCGTCGTGGACATGGTCTACCATGCCGGTCCCGGGCACCCCGTGATCAATGACCCAGAAGAGCTCCCCGTCCGTGCGGGCCTCGTGCCACTGGCAGCTCGTGAAGTTCCTGGGGGGATGAGGATAGAGCTTGCCCGCCGCCGGCCCGTCGCCCTTGCCTTCCATGCCGTGACAGTGAAAGCAGGAGCCCTTGCCCTGAAACAGCTTCTTGCCCTCGGCGATGATCTCCGGGGATGCCTTCCGAGCGTCGCCAAAGGGAGCTTTCAGGACTTTGGCTTCGTCGAGACGGTCCGCCGGGACGCGCGGCTTGAGGGGATCATGGTGCACGCAGGCCAGAACCGCAGTGCCGATAAGCGCGGCTAGCACGAGCAGCCTCGGCTGTGCGACGAAGCCCATCTTCACCCTGGTGAATGTGGGATTGCTGAGTTCCTGCCACGTATGGAGCCGGTAGTCTAGCGCTGGCGGCTGGCGGAGCACAATAGGCCAGGCGGCCGTTTCGCGAGAGCCGATCGGGCTAGTTGTCTGCCGTTAGCAGCGGGGGCCGCCCGATCCCGTGTACTTGATGGCCAGCCCCCTGAGCGATTTGACCGTGACGTCATAGGGCACGGCCATGCCGCCGTAGCCGGGCCACATGCCCGGGTAGGGGCCGCCGACCCCATAGCCCATGCTGAAGGTCTCGTAGCCCGTCCCATAGCCGTAAGGACCGTAGGTCCAGCCCCCGAACCCCCAGGGACTGTAGGCGGTCTGGTAGGCCACCTGATGCTCGACCTGCTTTTCCGGCCTGGCGAAGATGACGGCGTCCGCTCCCAGCTCGGCTGCTTTCCGCAGGATCTTGTTCTGCATGGTCCCGAACCCGGAGGAGTCGTCATCCATGCTGAGCTCCGCCAATTGAGCGTGCGGGCACTTCGGCACCTGGTCCAGCACCTCCACCTCCTCGACTGAGGCCTTCGGCGGAAAGGTCGCGTTGGTCAGGCGCATCGTGTCCACGCCGGCGCAGCCGGTGAGTCCCGCGCCAAACAGGACGGCGAGGGCCGGCAGGATGCCGCCCGCCTGCCGAACGGCTCGTCTGGACCGAGGCCTTCCCATCCCCTTCACCGCAGGTACCGTTCCACGACCCGGGCTTCGACCTGCAGGCGCTTCCGCTCCAGTTCGTACCGCCGACGGCGAAAATCTTCAAGGGCTGCCTCGTACTCCTTCTCATGCGCGAGCCACTGTGCCAACAATTGCGGCTTCTGCCCCGGCTCGCCCTGGGCACGATGGAGCTGGTCCTGGGCAAGCCGGAAATGGTCTCGCTGGAGAGCCCACTGCTGCTGGTGAAGCTGCCACCCCGCCAGGTCCAGCGCCCGGATCTCGCGGACGGTCGGGTCGGGCGTGTCCGGCATCCGCTGGAGCTCCGCGATCCGCTTCTCAAGCCCGCTGATGTTGGCGTTCAACTGATTCAAGTGCTGATCGAGCATGCTCACGACGACGTGCGAGGGATGGATCTCGTCCCGCTGCATCCCGACAGGCCCCACACAGCCGCCAGCCGCCAGGATCAGGGTGGCGCCCAGCATCGCGATCGCTCTGTTCAACATAGGACTCCTTTCTTTGCGCAGCCTATTGGCTCACCGGCTCCGCCCCGTCCTTGTACCGGATGGCGATTCCTGACAGATACAAGGTCCATTCGACCCGGTCGGTGGGGGCCTGCACGTAGGTCCAGGGATCGAAAAAGAACGGCACCCCGCTGCCCATCCCGCCAAAGAGCGAGCTCGACACCTCTGGACTGTTGGTGGACTGGTACGTCTGTCCCAAGTCCGCCCCCTCGAGCACGTCCGCCTTACCCATGATCACGGCATCGGCTCCCATTTTTCCGGCAACCTGCAGGATCTTGCCTCGGAGCGCGTCCTCGTCGGCCGACTCGCTGGTCGCGATCAGGCGCGCGAGCTTCACGTTGGGCCTGACCGGCTCCCCCTGAAGCGCCGCGGGCGGCTGTCCGCCGAGCCGCGGCGGGTACGGCTCAAGGACGAGCGGCTCCACGTGAACCGAGACGCAGCCGGTCCCGCAGAGGAGCATGAGGCAGATCAGTCGAACATGCACACGCATTCGTCCAAGCGCGTGGTCGTGGCGCCGCCCGTGGAAGCGTTCTCATTGCGGAAGATTCGGCCGTCGCGAGCCGCGGATGGTGACCGATCTCTTGCGCACCTGTCAAGGGAGCAAACGAGGTCCGGCGACGCCGCCAGCCACTCGTTTCGAGTCGGCGTCAATGGCGTCAACGGTTTGACGCTTTCAGTGAGATTGATGGGGATCGAGGACGAGCGAGGGTCGGCCATTCAAATATTTCAACGAGTTGCGCAACAAGCCCGGAAGGATTGCGATGGCACCGTTCATGCTCAGTTAATAAACCCATGGTCTCGTTCAGCGGCACCGCTGCACCGCACCTACATCGGAGGGAGGCCGTCATGCTTTGCACTCATACGCTGGAGACAGCCATCCTCGATCACCTCGCCCGCCTGGGACCTTGCGGATTCGATCAGTTGGTGCGCGCCCTGCCCGCATATTCCTGGAACCAGATCTTCCACGCCGTGGACCACCTCAGCCGGGAAGGGGCGCTGAATCTCCGCAAGAGCTCCCGATTCGCTTACTCGATCTCGCCCGCCGCGCCGGGTACGGCCTGGATGGTCAGACACACGTAAAAGCCTCATTCGACACGGGACCACACAACCAGAAGGAGGGACGGGACATGTGGAAGAACGGGAACGGGGATGCGGGTGAAAAGCGGGGAAACGGCAGCCGGACGCTGCTCGAAGGGGACCCTTCCGAGAGCGCGAGCGGAAAGGGCGCGGATGTCATCGCCTTCGTCGGGAAAGGCGTGGAGTTCAAGGGGGTCATCCGCTACGACGGCACCGTCCGGATCGACGGGCAACTGGAGGGTGAAATCCACACGACCGGCGTGCTGTTGGTGGGAGAAGAAGCCATCCTCACGGCGTCCGTGAACGCCCGCAAGGTCGTCAGCCAGGGACAGATCACCGGCGACATCATCGCGACGGAGTCGGTGCAGCTCCTGGCACCGGCGGTCCTGAAGGGATCCATCAAGGCTCCGCTCCTGTCCATGGAGCAGGGCGTCGTCTTCAGCGGGACCCTGGACATGTCCCAGGCCGAGTCCCAGCCGGCCAGACCGCAGGCGATCGAGTCCGTAGCACCCATCAGGTCCGGGCCGTTCACCCGCCCGCTGTCAGGCTAGACTGCCTTCGACTCCGGACCTGTGCGCCCATGAGGTCCTTGACGATAATAAAGGGGGGGCGGGGGATTTCCGGAGGATGGAAAGCCCCGCCCCGATGGGACGGCTTGCAGGCGTCCGTCCCCAGGAAGGCTGGGCGGCCTTCCTGCATTCATCCACGGTCTCCTCAGTTCCCATCGGAAGCATCAGAGACCTCTGCCCCACCCGTGTGTCCATCGCTGCGCCGCGAGACGTGACGGCGACCATGGCTTACCCCTTGAGCAAGCCCAGTACCAGTCGCCATCGTTGACCGAGCCGGCCCCGATAACCGGGCGCAACCGGCTGAATTGATGCGGAAAGCTTCCCGGCACGGCCAGGGTCAGGATAGGAGAGAGAACCCGGGTTTGACGCGCATCACGGATACGAATGGATAAGGTATGTATCCGGGAGGATAAGAAGGGGAGCGGCGTGCGGTTGTCTTCTCCGAAGCAGCTTGCTACACTTCCGCCACCTTTCGGAGAGCTTCAACTCTCCTTATCTTGCGGGGCGAAGCCGGCATGGGTTCTCCGGCGTATAGCGGCCCGGAGCGACGCAAGGTCCAGCGCCTCCGCCGGTCCTTTCTCGTGCAGTACCGGCTCCGGGAGGAGCGCCGTTCCCGGCTCATCGGGTCGGGCAACGCCTGGGCCTACGACCTCTGCACCGACGGCATGCGTCTCCACACGCTCGGCCCCCTGCCCTGCTCCACCACCCTTTTGCGAAACGGCCGCGTCCAGATTGACTGCCAGGTCACCGCCCAGGATGGGCAAGACGCGTGGCTCACGGGACGGCCCGTGTGGATCGCGAGCCCGACCCCGGCTCACGGTGACGACGCGCATCAAACCTTTTACCTCGGCCTGGCGTTCAGCCACGAGCCCGGCGCCGGCCCCACGATCGCGCACCTGCTGAGCCAGCATCCGGTCCCGTCGAATCCGACCAGGGAGCAACTGGCGTCTCTGCTGGAACTCAGCCACCTGCTGACCTCAGCGGTCGACCTGGATCACCTGCTGTACCTGATCCTGCAGACCGCGAATCGGTTGATGTGCACGAACGCCTGCAGCCTCCTGCTGGTCGATCCGCTGACCAACGAGCTCGTGTTCAAGGTTCCGGTCGGACCGGCGAGCGAGCTGCTCAAGGAGATTCGCCTGCAGCCCGGGCAGGGAATCGCCGGCTGGGTCGTGAAGGAGCGCCGGCCCGTGCTGGTGAACGACGTGTCGAAAGATCCGCGGTTCGACCGCAAGGTCGACCAGTCGACCGGCTTTCGGACCAAGTCCATTCTGGCCGTGCCGCTGCAAGACCGCGGCCGGGTTCTGGGGGTCATCGAGGTCCTCAACACGGCCAAGGAAAAGCAGTTCGAGCAGGTGGATCTCGACCTCCTGTCGGCTTTCGCCGCCCACGCGTCGGTTGCGCTCCGGAACGCTCAGCTCGTCTCCACGATCCGCGAGGAAAACCGCTACCTTCAGGGGGAATTGGAAGAGCGTTACAAAACCCTCATCGGGGAGAGCGCCGCCATGCGAGACGCGGTGGCCCTGGCTCGCAAGGTGGCCGAGGCCCAGGCCACGGTGTTGCTGCTGGGGGAAAGCGGAGTGGGCAAGGAGATCGTGGCCCGCTCCATCCACGCCTGGAGTCCCCGGGCGTCCAAGCCGTTTCTCGCGGTGAACTGCGTCGCGCTCTCGGATCACCTGCTGGAAAGCGAGCTGTTCGGCCACGAGAAAGGCGCCTTCACGGGTGCGCACCAGTTGAAGAAGGGGCTCTTCGAGGTCGCCCACGGCGGCACGGTCTTCCTGGACGAGATCGGCGAGATGAAGCCGGAGCTCCAGGCCAAGCTGCTGCGGGTCTTGCAGGATCACGAGTTCGAGCGGGTCGGCGGCACGCACCCGATCCGGGTGGACATCCGCATCATCGCCGCCACCAACCAGGACCTCCACGCCGCCGTCAAGGCCGGGCGCTTCCGGAAGGATCTCTTCTATCGGCTCAACGTCGTGACGATCGCGCTGCCTCCGTTGCGGGAGCGCAAGGAAGACATCCTCCCGTTGGCCACCTTCTTTCTCAAGCGGTTCCGCCGCGAGCTGATGCGCCCCCCGATGACGCTGTCCCGCGAGGCGATCACGGTTCTCCAGCGGCACGACTGGCCCGGCAACGTGCGGGAGCTGGAGAACGTGATCGAGCGGGCCGTGGTCCTGGCGGTCGGGGACACGATCCAGGCTTCGGACATCGCTCTGGGGGTCGCCAGCCTCGAGACGGCGCCCGCTGCCTCGCTGCTGGACCTGCCGTTCCACGAATCCATCAATGCGCACAAACGGGCCCTCATCCGCCACGCCATCGACAAGGCCGGTGGGAGCAAGGGCAAGGCGGCCCTGGCTCTCAAACTGCAACCCACCTACCTGTCGCGCCTGTGCAGGCAACTGGGCATTTCCTGAGCCAGCCCGGCCGGCACGTCGCATCGGACGAGGAACGGGCCTGAGGCTCGGGGGTGAAGGAATCGCGTGCTGACGAGAGAAGGCAATGAGGACGGAGAGGGCAGTTCAGTCGGTGATCCCGCCCCGCAGGAGGATCCAGCCCAGGAAGGCGACGAGCATTGCGGTAACCATGTTTCGACCTCCGTGTGAATCCGGCCGACTTAGTGACGGGGATTGATTTCCGCAAGATCGGTACCAAGCCGGAACTCCCCGCCTTAATATTAGCTTCCAGGCATTAGAATCAATGAGTTAGATGAGTCTTGCGACTCTTGATAAGCAGGTGGCGACTCAAGGAACAGGGCCCCCGATTGCGCGGTTCTCGCCATAAATTGTTGCTCTTTTCACACAGACTAGAACATCGCCGACTTTGTCCGCCAGGCGGGATCGCTTCGGCGACGATCCGTCCGAACCAATCTCCTGGGCCGGACGAGGGGAACGATCAGAAATGGATGGACAGGCCGGCTACGAACAGGACTGCGCTGTAAGTCCCCTGAAACAACTGGCTGGAGTTCGTTGGATCTCTGAAGTCAATCGTGGCCCGATTGTACTTCCCCTCTCCGAAGAGGGCGAAGTGCTGGCTGAACTTGTAGCGAAGCCCAGCCAGCGCGTTGAGCCCGGCCTGAGTCGTGCTGTCGGTATTGGGGGTAAACAACCCCAGGCCGAGTCCCGCGTAAGGCTGGAAGGAATCGCCAGGATAGCGCACGACCAGGTTCAACCCGATCGTGGTCATGTTGAACGAAGATTCCGAAAGAGTCCCGGTGGTCGTCGTACCGGACTGTGAACGGGTATAGGTCTGGGCCTTCACCTTGAGGAGGCTCTGGTAGGCCTCGATCTCCATGCCGAGCCATTTCATCTCTTCGGAATAGACCCCCAGTTTGCCGCCGAAGACCGGTCCCATCTTCAACGAGACGTTGGTGAGCGTCGCGCCGACGTTGCTCTGATCCCCTGTGAGTCCCTGCAGATTGGACGGGAAGGCGCCGCCCACCTGCCCCGCGATATACCACTCGGCCGAAGCCGGCTGGGCGAGGAGCGTCACGAACAGCGCGCACGACCAGACGACGAGCAAACGTCCCAAGCGCGGGGTGGGAGGACTCGCGGTGGAAGGGATCGTGCCGGAGGTGCAAAGGGAGCGACCCCGAGGTCGGAGGCGGAAAACCGAGAGGCTACCGGTCGCGCGCATTGGCGCAGGATAGGGAGGCGGATACGCAGAGTCAAGCGCGAAGTCACCGGCTACTCCGCGTCGTTGACATCCGGTTTTCGCACTCCTTGCCCCCGGTCGTTGACATGCCACTGGTCGAGGACGGCGTCCACGTCCAAATCGGCCGTGGCCGTGGCGGTAAACCCCGTCGGGCCGGAGGCCGACGGCACAAGCCCGTTCTCCGGCGTCACGGGGCCGACGGCGGCCGGAATCTGCGCCTCGCCGGAGTCCTGTCCCTCTGCAGTGGTGCCGTGGGTCCGGTAGGTGTAGCGGTGGACCCCGTCGGTCAACGCGAAGCCGATGTCGGAAAAATGGCTGTACCGGCCGGCCTCGGCGAAAAAGACCCGCTCGGCCGCGTAGATTCCCGCCAGATTGACGGCCGCTTCGGCTTGGTAGGTTCTCGCCCGGTAGGTGAGGAAGGCCAGAAACCCCATCCCGGCCAGGATGCCGACGATGACGATCACGATCAGCAACTCGACCAGCGACGCCCCGCGGACATCATGCCCCGCGCAGACGCCGTGACGACACGACCGGCGAGGACGCAACTCACGAGCTCCTTGGAAGGCGCAACCGGTGCGACGGACGTGCGGGCCGGAAAGGGATCCTGTGAAGCGTGTGGGGTGAGTGACGGGTTTCGAACCCGCAACCTCCTGGGCCACAGCCAGGCGCTCTAACCATTGAGCTACACCCACCACTCAGGCAAGATGGCAAGAGGAAGCGTGGCGGCGAGTGATCTTAACAAATGGCCCAGATGGCCGCAAGTGCGGCCCCAAAGCGCCGTCCGTCAACCGCCATTCGTCATTGGTCACTCGGATGACTTGAGAGCGCCTTCCCAATGACCAGTGGCCGATGACCGGGCCTACGCTCGTCCGTCGAACGCCGCTTGCATTTCGGTCACGATGGCATCGGCCGCGGCCTGCGGATCGGCGGCGTCGCGGATCGGCCGCCCCACCACGAGATAGTCGGCGCCGGCCTTGATCGCCTGGGCCGGTGTGGTCGCGCGCGCGTGGTCGTCCACGCCCCTGCCCGCCGGACGGATGCCGGGCGTGACGATGAGGAGCCGGGGCCCGACCTGCTGCCGGATCGCCGCCGGCTCCTCCCCCGAGGCGACGACCCCGTCGCAGCCGACCTCCGCCGCCAGCCTGGCCCGCGCCGCGACCAGATCGGCCACGCTCCACTGGATGCCCATGTCCCGCAGATCGTTCCCGTCGAAGTTAGTCAACACCGTGACCGCCAGCAGCTTGAGCCGGGGCCGCTCGCCGCGACCCTGGACCGCCGCACGCAGCGCCTTGCGGTTCGCGTGCACGGTCAGGAAGTCCACGCCCATGTCCGCCACGCGCGCGGTGGCGCGCCGCACGGTCTCCTCGATGTCCAGGAACTTGAGGTCCAGAAAGACCCGCTTCCCCCGTGCGAGGGCCCGCTGCACGATCTCCGGCCCGGCCGCGGTGTACAGCTCCAGGCCGATCTTGACGAACCGGACACCCGCCGCCACGCGGTCCATGAGCCGCTCGGCCTCGTCCCCGGACGGGACGTCGAGCGCCAGGATCAGCCGGTCTCGGGCGTCAATCTGCGTCATCGGCGACTCCCTTACGGTTCGCGGAGCATCCCCGGCTTCATGGCCCTCCAAGCCGGCTTGACCGGCTCGGGGCGCCTGTGTTACAAAGGCGGCTCTTTATCACCAGTCACGTTTGGAGAAGGTCCCATGCCGGTCATTCACAAGTCAACCATCAAGCGGGCCCGCCAGGCCGAGAAGCGGAACCAGCGGAACCGGGCCGTCCAGAGCGCGGTCAAGAGCGTCATGAAGAAAGTGCTCGCCGCCGTGGACGAGAAGAGCGTGGACGGCGCCAAGGCTGCGCTGCGCGAAGCCACGGCCTCGCTGCACAAGGCGGTCTCCAAAGGCGTACTCAAGCGGAACACCGCGTCCCGACGGATCTCCCGTCTCGCCGTCAGGGTCAACGCTCTGTCGGCCGGCCGGGCCTGACCGCCCGCGCCGCCGGTTTCGTCGGAAGAGACGAGCTGGGCCTGTCTCGATCAGCCGGCTGGCCCTTCCCACCAGTCCCGGCCCCGCCAAGCGAGCAGAGCGCCAGCAACAGCGATTCCAGCGACCGCTCCGGAGCGGTCGCGCTGCCGCCCTTCAACTTCGAGTCGGTCTCCAGGAACAACCGGAAGGCGCTCCGCAGGGCCGGGTCGGGAAACCGGCTCAGGAACGCCTTGACCTTGAAGGGCGGCATCCGCAGGTGCCGGGCGGCTTCGGATTCGGTGCCGCCCTGCCGCAACAGGTCCTTGACCTTCCAGATGCGGCGGTACTGCCAGACCAGCGACCCGAGGATCCGCACCGGCGCCTCGCCAGCTTCCAAGTTGCGGGCCGCGATGCGCAGCACCCGCTCCCGGTCCCCGGCGGCGATCGCCGCGGTCAGGTCGAAGACCGAGGCCCCCGCTTCCATGCCTCGGACTGCCTCCAGCTCGGCCGGTCCCGCAATCGACCCCTTGGGAACGTAGGCCGCCAGTTTTTCCAGCTCCCGTCGGACCGGGTAGAGGGCGCCTCCGGCCTGATCCTTGAGCGAGAGCACGCGCTCCTTGAGCGTCTGGACCGCCTCGCCGGTCAGTTGCACGCCGAGTGACACCGCTTCCCGCGTGATCCATCCGGTCAAGTCCCATTCGGTCAAGGCCGAGCAGTCCACCACCACCGCGGCCTTCCCGAGCCCCTGCGCGAACTTGGTCCGGCCGTCCAGCTTCGCCGCGACGAACACCAGGGTCGTGGTGTCGCAGGGAGCCTTGCAGTAGGAAAGCAGGGCCTCCCCCTCCCGGGCCGGCAGCTTCTCCGCTGCCTTGACCATCACCAGGCGGCGCGAGGCGAAGACCGGAACCTCGCCGGCTCGCGCGAGGATCTCCGCCGCCCCAGTCTCGTCGCCGTAGAGCAGATCATGGTTGAACGCCTCCAATCCCCCGTCGGGAGCCGACGCGCCGCTCCCCCCGCCCAGCACCGCCGCACGGATCGCCGCCACCGCCTGGTCGCGCAGACAGTCCTCCTCCCCGACGACCAGGTAGAGGGAGGCGATCCCCTGCCGCCCGATCGTCGCGCTCAATTCCTGAGGCCTGACGTTCATGGTGTGACGAGAGCCTTGCGGCTTCTTACTGGGCGCTCTTCTTCTCGGCCGGCGCCGCGTCCTTCGCTTGAGCCTTGGCCTCCAAGTGGGCCAGGAAGCGGGTGGCCAGATCCTCCGCGATCAAGCGGCCGGCCTGCTCCAGGGCGCGGGCCTGCAGCACGCGGTTGAACTGCAGGTCGTTGGTGATGAAAAACTCGGAAGAGGCCGTGGAATTCTGGTTCCAGACCTCCTTGCCGGAGCGCAAGTCCTCCACCACCGCCTTCACCGTCACCGTGACCCGGGTCTCAAACGTCGCCGACTGCGTGAAGCTCAGGGACGGGGTCAGGACGGAGACGATCGTCGCCTTGAGCCGCAGGTCGGCCGCCTCGGCGCCTGGCACCACGCGCACCCCGCTGCCGGCCGAAAACTCGTGGCGCGCGTAGGTGGTGAGCTTCTGCTCCAAGTTCGGCTCGAAGGTCTTGTTCTCGAAGATGGGGATGACCAGGCGGGGTGCGTCTTCCCGGGTGGAGGCGGCGGGTTTGGCGGAAGTCCCGCCGATCGTCGGCCCTGCCACTCCGTCAACCCGGAACTGATACCCGCATGAAGAAGTGAACAGTGAACAGTAAAGAGTGAACAGTAAAAAAGACTGTCTCCAACTCCCGCTGTTCACTTTGAACTGTTCACCGTTCACTATTAATCGTTCACGGTTCGCTTGCGTCGGCCGGCTAGACGACGAAGTTGACGAGCTTCTTCTCGACGTAGATGACCTTGCGGGGGCTCTTGCCCTGGAGCCACTCCGCAAGCTTGGGGTCCTGTCTGGCCAGCGCGACGACCTGCTCCTCGGTCGAATCGGCCGGCACCTCGATCCTGCTCCGCAGCTTGCCGTTCACCTGGATCGGGATCGTGAGCCGCTCGCTCGCGACCAGCGCCGGCTCGTACTCGGGCCAAGGCTGGCGCGCCACGCTCGGCTGCCGGCCCAACGACGTCCAGAGCTCCTCGGCCAGGTGGGGCGCAAAGGGCGCCAGGAGGAGGACCAGCGTCCGGGCCGCCTCACGGAGCGCGGCGGTCTCGTCCGGCGCCCCGTCGGCCTTCCGCTCCGCCACCCATTTATAGAGCCCGTTCACGAACTCCATAAGGGCCGCGATCGCCGTGTTGAACTGGAACTCCCGCTCGATGTCGTCGGTGACCTTCTTGATCGTCCGGTGCGTCAGGCGGCGCAGCTCGATCGCGCGCGGCGGCGCTTCGACCGTCGAGGTCGAGCGCTCCCCCTCTCGCCCCGCGCCTCGCGCCTCCAGCTCCGCGAAGAGCCGCCAGACCCGGTTGAGGAACCGCGCGCAGCCCTCCACGCCCGAGTCGCTCCACTCCAGGTCCTTGTCCGGCGGCGCCGCGAAGAGGGAGAAGAGGCGGGCGGTGTCGGCTCCGTAGGCGGCGATCAGGTGCTCCGGGTCCACGATGTTCTTCTTGGACTTGGACATCTTCTCCACCCGGCCCCGCTCCACGGGCGTCCGCTTTCCCTCCGCCTGGCACAGAGCGCAGCGCCAGCCGTCCTTCTCGGAGCCGGCCAGCTCGCCGGGGAACAGCCAGCCGTGCGTCGGGCAGCGGTAGGTCTCCTTGCAGACCATCCCCTGCGTGAGCAGGCTTTGGAAAGGCTCGTCCACGTGGGTCAGACCCAGGTCCCGGATGACCTTCGTGAAAAACCTCGCGTAGAGCAGGTGGAGCACGGCGTGCTCGATGCCGCCGACGTACTGGTCCACCGCCATCCAGTACCGGGCGGCCGCCGGCTGGATCGGCTGCCGGTGTTCGCGCGGAGAGCAATAGCGGAGGAAGTACCAGGAGGAGTCCACGAAGGTGTCCATCGTGTCGGTTTCGCGCCGGGCCTGGCGGCCGCACGTGGGGCAGGACGTCCGGACGAAGCTCTCGGACTGCGCCAACGGCGAGGCGCCCTTGCCGGTGAAGGGCACATCGGGCGGCAAGACCACCGGCAGGTCGCGCTCCGGCACCGGCACGACGCCGCAGGCCTCGCAATAGACCATCGGGATCGGGGTGCCCCAGTAGCGCTGCCGGGAGACGCCCCAGTCGCGCAGCCGGTAGTTCACCGTGCGCCGGCCCATCCCCTGCGCCTCGACGAATTCGGCGATCCGGTCTTTCGCCTCCGGCACGGACAGACCGGTGAAGCGGTCGGAGTTGACCAGGAGGCCGGCTGACTCCTGCTCCTCATAGGCGGCCTCCAGATTCGGCTCGTCCAGGGTCCCGGCTGGATTCTGGATGACCAGCCGGACGGGAATGCCGTACTTCTTCGCGAACTCGAAGTCCCGCTGGTCGTGGGCGGGGACCGCCATGATCGCGCCGGTCCCGTATTCGTAGAGGACGAAGTTGGCCACCCAGATCGGGATGGCCTGCTTCGTGAACGGGTTGATCGCATGCGCGCCGGTGAAGACTCCTTCCTTTTCCCGGTCGGCGGCGGTCCGGACCGCCCTGTCCTGGCGGGAGACCCGCGCCACGAACTCGCGCACCGACCCAGCCTCAGGCCGGCCCCGGATCAAGGACTCGACCAGCGGCGATTCCGGCGCCAGACTCATGAAGGTCGCGCCGAAGATCGTATCCTGGCGGGTGGTGAAGATGCGGACGGCCCGCAGATCGCCGGCCGGCTCGGCCAGGGGGAAGTCCACCTCGACGCCGACGCTCTTCCCGATCCAGTGGCGTTGCATCGTGAGCACGCGCTCCGGCCACCCGGCCAGCTTGTCCAGGTCGCGCAGCAGCTCCTCCGCATAGGAGGTGATCCGAAAGAACCACTGTTCGAGCTCCTTCTGGATCACGACCGAGTCGCACCGCCAGCAGAGCCCCTCCTCCACCTGCTCGTTGGCCAGCACGGTCTCGCAGCTCGGACACCAGTTGACGGCCGAGCGTTTGCGATAGGCCAGCCCGCGCTCATACATCTTGATAAAGAACCACTGGTTCCACTTGTAGTAGTCCGGCGCGCAGGTGGCCACCTCCCGCTCCCAGTCGTAGGAAAGGCCCATGCGCCGGAGCTGGTCCCGCATGTAGGCGATGTTCTCCTCGGTCCATCGGCTGGGATGCACGCCCTTGGCGATGGCCGCGTTCTCGGCCGGCAGGCCGAACGCGTCCCATCCCATCGGGTGCAGGACGTTGAAGCCCCGCATCGCCTTGTAGCGGGCCACCACGTCTCCGATCGCATAGTTCCGCACGTGGCCCATGTGGATCCGTCCGGAAGGGTATGGAAACATCTCCAGACAGTAGTACTTGGGACGGGCCTGGTCCTCCGTGGCCAGGAAGGTGCCCTGTTGGGCCCAATAAGCCTGCCACTTCTCTTCGATCACGCGATGTTCGTACTGGGAGTTCATGGGCATAGCCTTGAGCCGTCAACTCTCAGCTTTCAGCACGCCGCCGAGTCCGAGACCCACGAGCCATGGCTGAACGCCGATGACTGACTGCGTCGTTTTTTGGGAGTCGAGACTCTAGCATACACGATGGGGGGTCACAAGATGACGGGGCCGAGGGATCGAGGCAGGAACGGGGATTGAGCTGACGAGCGGGTTCCTTGACAGTCACGACACATCGTTTGTAGGATGTTTGTGCAACGAGCAGGAACGGCGGTAAGACAGGGACGTTCCCGCCCCCTATCTAATGTATTAACGGCCCCTCGTTCGCCTGGAGAAACTCCTCAGGTCCTCAAAGGCCTCACCGATACAGAAGCATAAACCACCCACTCGCCGTCCGGCAGGGGCGGCTTGTGCTCGCGGGAGAAAGATGGCGGGCGATCCTCCCGACATTTTCTCTCCCGAGTGACACCGGATACACCGCAGCGGACCAACCACGTGCCCATTCGCTATCAAACACTCCCGGCCATCATCCTGGCGCTGATCCTCGCCGCCCTCGTCACCGGGGCCGTCATCCTTCGGGTCGTTGAGAACCGTCTGATAGGGGCAGCCGGAGAGAATCTTGCCCTCGCCGCCGTGGACATCGCCGAAAAGCTGGATCTGGTCCTTGCCGAGCGGTACGGGGACATCCAGATGATGGTCCAGGCAGACGTCATGCAGGGGCATGACGTCGAAGCCATGACCGTCTATCTCCGCCAACTGCAGAAGGCTTACCCTATCTACCTCTGGCTGGGGGTGACGGATGCGCAGGGGCGAATCGTGGCCGCGACCGACCAGACCAGCGTGGGCGGGGACCGCAGCCGGGCCACATGGTTTCAAGCCGTCCGCGGCGAACACCGCATCCGGGTGTTGGACGTCGAGGAGTCCGAAGAGGTTGAGCGAGGGCTGGCCGCGTCGTTCGCGGCCCCGATCATCGGCCCCCGCGGAGAGTTCAGAGGGGCTGTCGTGACCCAGATCGGGCTGTCGTCCCTCGAAGACGCAACGGTGTTTCCGATGCAAGTCCAGCAGGGCACGGCGGAGAGAGTCGAATATCAGTTCCTCACCCAGGATGGAACCGTCATCGTGGATTCCGCCCTCAGGCAGGAGGGAACGGTGAACTTGAAACGGGCCCGGCTGCCGTCGGCCGAACTGTTCGACTCGGCTCCGCCCGGCTACGTCGAGGAACAGCATCTGCGCCGCCACGTGCCGGTCATCACCGGCTACGCCCGGACCAGGGGCTCGGGCGAGTTCGCCGGGCTGTCCTGGGGGGTGTTGGTGCGCAGGGACCGGCAGGATGTCCTGGCGCCGATTCACGACGTGCTGTGGAAGTTCGGTGCCGCGATGGGCCTCGTCTTCCTGCCGGCCGTCGGATTTTTGATATGGACAACGGGGCGCCTCAAGCAAGAATGGGCCAAGGCCCAGTCGGAGCAGAGGCGGGCAACGGAAGCGGAGGTGGCGGCACAGGAGAAGGCCCGCCTCCTCGAGCTCCTCTTCAACGACAGCCTGACCTGCCTCGTCCTCCTGGACCGGAACTTCAATTTCATCCGCGTCAACGAAGCCTATGCCCGCGCCTGCCGGCGCAAGGTATCGGAATTTCCGGGCCACAACCACTTCGAGTTTTACCCGTCCGACGCCCAGAAGATCTTCGAGCAAGTCCGCGAGACGAAGAAGCCCTTCCAGACGTTCGCGCGCCCCTTCGTCTTCCCCGACCACCCGGAATGGGGCGTGACCTACTGGGACTGGACTCTGGTGCCGATCCTGGACCGGTCGGGCGAGGTCGAGTTCCTCGTTTTTTCGCTCAACGACGTGACGGAACGCGAGCGGGCGGAAGAGAATCTGGCGAAGAACCGGGCCCAACTCGAAGCGATTCTCGACAACAGCCCGACCATGATCTTTCTCAAGGATCCCGAGGGCCGATACCTGCTGAGCAATCGCCAGTTTGAGAAGATCACCCATCGGCCCAGCGAAGCCATTCTCGGCAGGACGGACGAGGACATTTTCCCGCCGGAGCAAGCCGCCGCCTTTCGGGCCAACGACCGCAGGGTGCTGGACGCCGGCGTTCCGCTGCTATTCGAGGAAGTTGCGCTCCACGACGACGGCCCTCACACCAGTCTCGTCTGCAAGTTCCCCCTTCGGGACTCACAAGGACGCGTGCATGCGATCGGCGGCATCGTCACCGACATCACCGAGCGCAAACTGGCGGAAGAGGCGCTGCGCCGGAGCGAGGCCAGCTTGGCGAACGCCCAGCGGATCGCGCACCT
Organism: Nitrospirota bacterium; assembly: GCA_040757595.1. Taxonomy (NCBI): domain Bacteria; kingdom Pseudomonadati; phylum Nitrospirota; species Nitrospirota bacterium. The sequence goes on from JBFLWP010000012.1 coordinate 91,283, forward strand.
GGGGAACTGGGACTGGAACATCGTGACCAACGAGCTGCGCTGGTCCGATGAGATCTATCGCATCTTTGGGCTCACCCCGCAGGAATTCGGCGCCACCTACGAGGCATTCCTCGGCTCCGTGCACCCCGACGATCGCGAGCATGTGAAGCAAGCGGTGAACGATGCCTTGTACCGGCATGCCCCCTACGGCATTGACCACCGCATCGTGTTGCCCGACGGCACGGTACGGACCGTTCACGAACAGGCCGAAGTCACGTTCGATGCGCAAGGTCGTCCCATCCGCATGATGGGAACGGTCCAGGACATCACCGAGCAGAGACGGCTCGAGGAACAGCTTCGCCAGGCGCAGAAGATGGAGGCGATCGGGCGGCTGGCCGGAGGCATCGCGCACGACTTCAACAATCTGCTGACGGTGATCAACGGGTACTGCCAGCTTCTTCTGTCCGACATGCGTCCGCTGGACCCCAGATACCGACATGTACAGGAGATTTTCCGGGCCGGAGAGCGGGCAACCGCCTTGACCAACCAGCTCCTGACGTTCAGCCGGAAGCAGATCCTGCATCCACGGGTCCTGGACCTGAACGAAGTCGTCGCCAACGTCGAGCGCATGCTCGCGCGGCTGATCGGCGAGAATATCCGGCTCGTGACGAGACTCGATCCGGCCCTGTGGCCGGTCAGAGCCGAGCCGGGGCAGATTGAGCAAGTGCTCCTGAACCTGGCCGTGAACGCCCGTGATGCCATGCCCCGGGGCGGAATCGTGACGATCGAAACCGCGAACGAGGAGCTGACCCAGACAGCCGCTCCCCTGGACCCGACCGTTCCTCCGGGACCCTACACGAGACTGACGGTCACGGACACCGGTTGCGGCATGGATGAAGCCACCCAGGCCAGGATTTTCGAGCCGTTCTTCACGACCAAGGAGCCGGGCAAAGGAACCGGGCTCGGCCTTTCGACCGTCTACGGGATCGTGAAACAGAGCGGCGGATACATCTTCGTCCGCAGCAAGCCGGGACAGGGGACGACCTTTACCGTCTATCTCCCCCGAGTCGAAGAACCGGTCTTGCGCGAAACGCACGAGAGCCCGGCCGTTCCGGCGGACGGTGGATCGGAGATCATCCTCCTCGTTGAAGATCAGGCCGAAGTTCGAGCCCTGACGCGGACGATTCTCCATTCGAAAGGCTACGCGGTGTTGGAGGCAAGCGACGGCGAGCAGGCCCTGCGCCTCTGTCGGGAGCGCCAAGGTCCTCTCCATCTGTTGCTCGCCGACGTCATGTTGCCGGGCATGGACGGCCTGACGTTGGCCGAGCGTCTGACCGCTCTCCGTCCGGACATGAAGGTGCTGTACATGTCCGGCTATGCGGACGACGCGCTCCGGCGCCGCGGTGCCCTTTCGGAAAGCAACGCTTTCCTCCAGAAACCCTTCACGCCCCCCTCGCTCATCAGAAAGGTCCGCGAGGTGCTCGACGCGCCGCCCAACGGCCAGGCGACTGCGACACACCAAACGGTTCGGTGATCCGACGAGGGAGAACAGGTTGAGGCACGCATGATCGGCATCGTGGAAAGATACAGGGGTCTGTCCCTGCCCGTGGCCCTCTGTCTCGTCGCCGGCATTTTTCTGCTGGACCTCGCGACGCCGTTGGGAAAGGCGATCTGGACCCTCTATCTCGTGCCGCTCCTGCTCACGCTCGGGTCGCCGACCAAGCAGGCTCCCGTCTGGCTGGCCGGCGTCTGCACGGGGCTCATCGGGCTTGGCATCCTCTACTCGCCGCCGGGGGCTCCCCCGGCTGTCTTCCTCTTCAACCGCGCGACCGGGGTCGCCGTCCTCTGGCTGGCCACCCTGTTGATCATGCAACGCAGAGCGGCGGACCAGGCGGCCCAGAAAGCCCGGGCGCGGCTCTCCGGCACGGTGGACATCGCCGACGATGCGATCATCTCGGTTGACCGGGCCCAACGCATTCTGCTCTTCAACCAGGGCGCCGAGCGGATCTTCGGATACCAGGCTCGCGAGGTGCTCGGCCAGCCGCTCGACCTCTTCCTCCCTGAACGGTTCCTGGAAGCCCATCGCGGGCATATCCAGGAGCTCGCCGATTCCCCGATAACCGTTGCCAGCCAGCGCAAGGGCGAACGGCGTGAGATTCTCGGTCGGCGAAAGGACGGCAGCGAATTTCCGGCCGAGGCCTCGATCTCCAAACTGACGACGGACGACGAGCCGATCCTGACCGTCATCCTCCGCGATATCACGTCGCGCAAGCGGGTCGAACAGCGGATCGCCGTCGTCCACGCAGTGACGCGCATCCTGGCGGAAGCGCCGACGATCAAGGAGGCCGTCCCCGAGATCATTCGGACCATCTGTGAAGGGCTCGGGTGGGAAGCCGGGGCCGTCTGGGAACTCGATCCGACCGTTCAGGCCATGCGGTGCCTGGACCTCTGGCACGTGCCCGCCGTGGATCTGACGGAGTTCGAGGCGATGACCAGGGCCACGCCGATGCCGAGAAACATCGGGCTGCCCGGCCGTGTTTGGGGTAGCGGAGAGCCGGCCTGGATCGTGGACGCCACGAAGGACCCCAACTTTCCCAGAGCGGTCGTCGCCGACCACGCTGGACTCCATGGAGCCTTCGCGTTCCCCATCCGGCTGGACGGGGCGACCATCGGTGTCCTCGAATTTTTCAGCCGCCAACCTCACGAGCCGGACCAAGCCCTGCTGGAGGTCCTCGACGAACTCGGCAGCCAGATCGGGCAGTTCATCAAGCGGAAGCGGGCGGAGTACGAACGGGACCGACTGGTTTGCGAGCTACAGGAGGCCCTCGACAACGTCAAAACCCTGCGCGGGCTGCTCCCGATTTGCGCAAGCTGTAAGAAGATCCGCAACAACCAAGGCTACTGGGACCAGATCGAAACCTACATCAGCGCCCGTTCGGAAGCGGAGTTCACCCACGGGACCTGCCCCGACTGCATGAAACGGCTCTATCCGGACCTGTACCACAAGCTCGCCAAGGCCAATCCTGACCTCTTCAAAAGCGACGCGTAGAACCCGGAGCATGCGCCCCACGGTCGCACGCGGCGTGCGTCCTGGCGGGCGCCCGATCCGAAGAGCCTTCGCCGCCGGTCATCCGGCCATGAAGACGCGGAAGCTCTCGATGGAGGGGTACCGGGAAGAAGGTTGCGGCGGGAGCCGGGAGCTGGATTTGGAGCGGTGATAGATGTGCCCGACGCCGAACTCCCGGGCCGCGGCCAGGCAGGCCTCGTCATCGTCCACGTAGAGGGCCCGTGCCGGATCGAATCCGATCAGACGCCGGCAGGCCGGCCAGTACTCCTCCCGCATCTTCAGGTAGCCGACCTCGAAGGCGTTGACGATCCGGTCCACGTGCCGGTCCACCCCGGTCTTCGCGACCTTGATCCGGATGCCGGACTCGTGCGCGTTGGTGATGATGTGCACACGCTTGCCTCGGGCACGCAGGAATTCCAGAAATTCGACGGCGTCGGGATGGAAGCCGATCAAGTGATCGAATTCCCTGGTCAACGCAATCAGATCAATGTCCAACAGCCGCGTCCAATAGTGGAGGTCGGTCCAGGCCAGCTCGCGCTCGACGGAGCGATACAGGGCGAGCAGCTTGGTCAGCGCTTCGTCGAAAGAGAGCCCGTGCTTGGCCGCATAGCGACGCGGCAGCTCCTCCTCGAAGAAGAAATTGTCGAAGTGCCGGTCCAGCAGCGTCCCGTCCATATCGAGGAGGACGTCGTCCACCTGGTCCCAGGGAACCGCGTGACGCGGGACACCCATTGCATTCCTGGGAGCAACGGGTCCCGGTGACGCGTGACGGGTGCTGGATGATGTGTGAAAGATTTTGCAGGGTGCCGACATAGAGAGACGATTCACTTCTTCGGGACCCCCAAGAAACCCGGTGCGCTTTTTCTCGGCACGCTTTTTCTGGGCTCTGGCTTTTCGCCAATGGGCTCCTCGGAGACATCCTGTTGGGGTGAGGTCTGCACCGCGTGGCTGGGTTGCAGCTCGGCTAGGTCGACGAGCCGGAGGCTCCGTTTGAGAAACTCGGGGCTCCCGAGGAGCTGTGGCGTTTGCTCGTTGTTGAAGTCGCGCCGGGCCTTCCGTTCCACCTGCGGCTTGAGGTAATTGAAGATCTCGGCCAAATCCACCGATCCGTCCTTGTTCTTGTCCGCATCGCCGCGAAGGCCTTTGAGGAAGAAGTAGGTCAGCAGCCCATGGCTCTTTTGGTCATAGGTGCTGGAGACCTGATCGCCTTGGCTGGCCGCCAGCACGATGGTCTTCCCGCTGGCCAGGACCGGGTTCTCCACGGTCAGCATCATCGGCCGCATCCCCTTGCCGAGCACCGACCGGCCGCCAGCCCCGGAGAAGCAGGAATCCAGCATCACCACCACATCCTTCGCCGGCAGCTTGCCGACCTGCTCATAGAGTCGCTTCAGCGGATAGCCGGTCGCATCCACGAAAGTGGGATCGCCGTCATAGGGCACCAGGTAGGCGTCGCCGGTCTTCGGATTCGGCGCGCCATGCCCGGAGTAGTAAATGAACACCGAGGCGCCCGGTTCGACCCGCTTGGGCAGCCAGTGCTCGATGTATTTCTCCAGATCGGTCTTCGCCGCCCGGTCGTTGAGCAGCACCGCGACATTTTCCTCCTCGTAGCCCATGACTTTGGTCAGATAGTCCCCCATGACTCTGGCATCGTGCGCGGCGAAGTCGGCTTTGGGGAGCTGCTGCCGGTACTGTTCGATCCCGATCACGATGGCATAGGCGTTGGGGTTCGGCGTCATCCGCACCCCCGGCAGACTGTCCACATCGCTGACGGAGGCAGCCGGGGCTTCGAGCTTGGATGGCGAGGGTGTGGGTGACGAGGACACGCCGAGCTTGGCCAATTCCCGCTCTTCAGCCTGCTCAAGCAGCCGTATGATCTTGGTGTATCCCTTGAGCTGGGCATACTGAATCGAGGTGCACATCTCGACGGCAAGCCCGCCACGGTCGCAGACCTGGACCTGGGCATTGTTCGTTTCGGCCCCCCGCTGCAACAGCAGTTGCACCAACTGTACGTTCCCCTCGCTCACGGCGATATCCAACGCGGTCGTTCCGTAGTCGTGCTTGGCATTGACGTCGGCGCCGCGGTCCAGCAGCAGCTTGGCGATCTCGAGATTGCCCGTTGATGTGGCACACATGAGGGGAGTTTCTCCCGCATTCCATCCGCAGGCGCCCCTTTCATTGACATCCGTCCCCTGATCCAACAGCGCATTGATCCCTTTGACGTTGCCCTGTTCGACCGCCGTGCCCAGGGGCGTGGCACAGCCCGCCAAGAGTCCTGCCAGCACCATCGCTCCCAGCCCGACCCCGACACGTGCCATCATAGCGCACCTCACTCCATTCCAACTCACGGCGTCCGTTCCACCAGCTTGACGCCTTTGGCGAGCAATTCCGGACTCCCCAGCAGTTGTGGCGTCTGCTCGTTGTTGTATTCCCGCCTCGCTGTGCGCTCGACCTGCGGCTTGAGATAGGCGAACAATTCCCTCAAGTCCACCGACCCGTCCTTATTGCTGTCGGCCTCGCCTTGCAAGCCTTTCAGGAAGAAGTAGGTCAGCAGCCCGTGGCCCTTCTGGTCGTGGGTGCTGGAGACCTGATCCCCGGCGCTGGCCGCCAGGACCACCGTCTTATTGCCGGCCAGCACCGGATTTTCGATCGAGAGCACCATCGGCCTCATCCCTTTCCCCAGCACCGACCGGCCGCCGGCCCCGGAGAAGCAGGAATCCAGCATCACCACCACGTCCTTCGCCGGCAGCTTGCCCACCTGGTGATAGAGCCGCTTCAGGGCATACCCCGTCTCGTCCACAAAGCCTGGATCCCCGTCATAGGGAACCAAGTAGGCGTCCCCGGTCTTGGGATTGGGCGCGCCGTGACCGGAGAAATAGATGAAGACGGAGGCGTCCTTCTCCACCCGGTTCGGCAGCCACTTCTCGAAGTATTTCTCGATGTCCGCCTTCGCCGCCCGGTCGTTGAGCAGCAGCGCGACGTTTTCCTCCTGGTACCCCATGACCCTGGTCAGATAGTCGCTCATGACCCGCGCATCGTGGGCCGCATAATCCGCCTTCGGCAGCTTGTTCCGATAGGTCTCGATGCCGATCAGGATCGCATAGGCGTTCGGCTTCGGCCTGGCCTTGACCGACGGCAGACGATCCACGTCGCTCGCCGGGACGGCCGGGGGCGGCGGAGCAGCAGGCGCGGGAGCCAGGGCGGGAGGCACTGCCGCCGCCCCGGACAGTCTGGCCTCGGCCTGCTGCAGCAGACGAATGATCCTCGTGTTCCCTTTTTCCTGCGCCACCGTCAGGGGCGGCCGCCAGTCCTTCATGATGTCAATTTCCCTGCCCTTGACGCCGGGATATGCCCCGTGCTCCAGCAGCAATTGGACGACATCCGCATTCCCGGCGTCATGTACCGCCCACCAGAGAATCGGAGTGCCCCAGGCATCGGGTATCGCAACGTCCGCTCCACGATCCAACAACAATTTCACGACCTCCGTGTTCCCTGCGGATGCCGCCAGAGTCAAGGCAGTGAAGTGAAAGGGACTGTCCACGTTGTTTACTTGGGCGCCGTGGTCAAGCAACATCCGGACAACTTCAAGATGCCCCCGGCTCGCCGCCCGTTCCAACGGATAAGACGCGTAGTTGAAGGAGCGGTACGGCACGTTGGGGTCCACTCCTCGTTTCAGAAACAAGTCCACAATCTGCAGGTTCCCAGCCCCTGCCGCATGCACGAAGGCTTCAGCGGCATCATCCTTGTCCTTGCCGGCGCCCTGGTCCAGCAGCGTCTGGACCCCTTGCATGTCTCCGCGTTCGACGGCGTTGTACAGCGCCGAAGCGCACCCGGTCAGTAGTCCCCCGATCAGCACCGCCCCCAGCACGACTCTGACGCGCATCCTCATGTGACACCTCACAGCATCTCGAAGGCGTCGAGTTCACCGGCTAGTCGGTCAAACGTGATCGTCCGATCGCACCCATGGCGACGATTGAGGATCCCGATGAGACAATCGGCAAAATCCGCCTTGCCTTTCTGGTACAGGCGGAACGCCGTCCAGGCAGCCTGCACATCTTCGACTTCGAACTGGCTTGTCCTGAGGACTTTTTCCAACACTCCGGCGATAGTTTCCTTTGAATATCCGTAAGCGGTCTCAAGCACCCACACGAGTTCGCACAGTACGATCCGATTGATGAATCCGGGGCTCTCCCGCGTGCACCCACGCGTAATGAACTGCGAGGCCTTCCGGGATTGCCCGGGGTCGTCTTGCACCAGATACCGGACAAGGACGTTCGTGTCCAAACCGATCACCGGCGCCCCCCGCGCTTGCGGATGGCCTGATTCATGGCCTCCACGGTCACCGGCTTGGACGGCGGCTTGAGGATGCCGGCGAGTTCCGCCGCATCCACGGTCGCGGGAAGCACCACGACCCGTCCGTCGTCGTCCACGACGAATTCCAGGCGGTCACCCGGCTGCAAGTTCAGGCGTTCCCGGATCTCCTTGGGAATGGTCGTCTGGCCCTTGCTGGTCACGGTTGAGGTCGGCATTGCCAGCGTCCTTTCTACTTTAATGATTCCTTACCTTATAGAAAGGATGGCCAGATTGCAAGCCGGCCCGCCTTTACGGATTGGCCCGCTCGACCAGCCTGACGCCCTTCGTCAGCAGCTCCGTATTGCCCAGCAGTTGCGGCGTCTGCTCGTTGTGAAATTCCCGCCGGGCGGTGCGCTCTACGTTTGGTTTGAGGTAGTCGAAGACTTCGGCTAATTCGATGCGCCCGTCCTGGTTGCGATCCGCCTCGCCCTGCAGGCCCTTGAGGAAGAAGTAGGTCAACAGTCCATGACTCTTCTGCTCGTAAGTGCTGGAGACTTGCGCCCCGGAACTGGCGGCGAGCACCATAAGCTTGCCCTTGGCTAAGACCGGATTCTCCACCGAGAGCACCATCGGCCGCATCCCCTTCGCGATCACCGACCGGCCACCCGCGCCGGAGAAGCAGGAATCGAGCATCACGACGACTTCTTTGGCGGGAAGGGCCGCGAGCCGGTCATAGAGCCGGTCCAAGGGATAGCCGGTCTGGTCCACGAAAGCTGGATCGCCATCGTACGGGACGAGGAACGCCTTGCCGGTCTTCGGATTGGGCGCGCCATGCCCGGAGAAGTAGATGAAGACCGCATCATCTTTCTCGACACGATCCGGCAGCCAGCCTTCGATGTACTTTTCTACCCCCGTCTTTGTCGCCCGGTCGTTGAGGAGCACGACCACATTCTCCTCCGCATAGCCGAGCGACTTGGTGAGATACTGCCCCATGACCTCGGCATCGTGGGCGGCGAAGTCGGCTTTGGGCAGCTTCTGTTGATACTGCTCGATGCCGACGATGACCGCATAGGCGTTCGCCCGGGCCTTCGCGCGCTGGACCGGCGGCGTATCCACGTCGCTGGTCGGGACGCTGACGGCAGCCGGCGGTGCGGGAGCGACGGCAGCAGGAGGTAACGCGATCGTTGGAGTTGTTCCAAGCTGCCGCGCCTCAGCCTGCTGAAGGAGCCGCACGATCTTGGTGTATCCCTTCTCTTGCGCAACCGCTAAGGGAGTACGGGGCGAGGACGTAAAGGTCCATTCCCGTCCCTTAATCCCCGGATCTGCACCATGTCCCAACAAGAATTGCACGATCTCTGTTTTCCCTTCATGTGCCGCTATCCAAAGAGCCGTCTCGCCAGCGGCATCGTGGCTATTGACATCCGCTCCTCGCTCCAGCAGAAGCTGAACTATTGGCAAATCCCCTCTCCTTGCAGCAAAGAACAAGGCGGTTCCAGCATCTCCCTTCGCGACATCGGGATTAGCCCCGCGATCAAGGAGAAGTCGTATGATCGGTAAATCACCCCTGGAGGCCGCAACTTGTAACGCGGTAAATTGTGTATGCAAGATACCCTCCGGCTTATTCACGTTGGCGCCGCGATCCAGCAAGAGCCGAACCACCTCCACATTGCCGCTCCTGACGGCCCCGACGAGGGGAAGATTCTCTCCATACGGGCCGGTTGTCTCATTTATGGCTGCGCCTTGGTCCACCAGGGTCCGAACAGCATTCAGATCACCGCGTTCCGCCGCGTTGTACAACTCCGAGGCGCAGCCGGCCAACGCTCCCGCAAGGAGCGCTGCGCCCAGCACGATCCCGATGCGTGTCCCCATGGCTGGCCTCCTAGCCCGCACTGTTCACGACGATTCGTGACGAAACCGCGCAGACGCGTCGCGAGACAGGCGCGTGGAGCCGGGAGGGAGGCATACTCGTGCAGTATGTCGACCGACTGAGCAGTGAGCCCGCCTGTCGCAGCAGCGTATCCGCGGTTGCAGTAGAAGCGTTCATGAATATTGCGGGCTAAGCTACCCCCGCTCGAAGACTCTTGTGATCGTACTTGGCTCGAAACTTCACCCGGCCCCGCAATTCGCGCAGGTCTTTCCGGCGATGCATCGCGATGAATTCGCGCAAGGCGAGGTCCACCAGCTCTCGTTTGGTCCGGACCTGAGCGAATCGAAGCGCTTCCTTGATCAAGGCGTCGTCCAACTCGATGTTGGTGCGCATGGCGTACACCGCCCGCTGCACAGTATGTTGTGTATATGCGATCCCGTCAAGCGCGCCGGTCTCTTTCTTCTCTCCCGCTCGTTTCTTGTCTTTGCCGAAACCCCTGTGCTACCGTTCGTTGCGCGGGGAAATCGTCATTGGTCAATCGTCATCCGTCAATCGTGAGAGAATCAACCCGCATCTAGGCGTTGCTTGTGACTCCCATGACCGACCGCTCATCACCCATCACCCATCACCCATCACCGCTCCCGGTGATCGCCATCATCGGCCGGCCCAACGTGGGCAAGTCCACGCTGTTCAACCGCATCCTGGGCACCAGGAACGCGATCGTGGACGACGTGCCCGGCGTGACGCGCGACCGGAACTATGCGGACGGGTCTTTCCGAGGCCGGCCTTTTCGGCTCGTGGACACGGGCGGGCTGGATCCGGCCGCGACCGAGGGCATGCTCGCCCTCATCAAGCAACAGTCGCGGATCGCGATCGCCGAAGCGGACGTCCTCGTGCTCGTCATGGACGGACGGGCCGGTCTCACGCCGGCGGATGAAGAGATCGCCGGCCTCCTGCGCGGCGTGCGGAAGCCGGTCTTCTTCGCCGTCAACAAGATTGACACGCCCAAGTCGGAGCCCCTGCTGGCGGACTTCTACCGGCTCGGGCAGGATCGCCTCTTTCCCGTGTCGGCCGAGCACGGGATCGGCGTGGACGAGCTGTTGGACGCCGTCCATCCGCTGCTGCCGGAATCCGGGGACGGCCCCTCGGTAGCCGACCTGCCCCGGATCGCGATCGTGGGGCGGCCGAACGTGGGCAAGTCCACGCTGGTCAACAGCCTGCTGGGGGAGGAGCGGGTGCTGGTCAGCGATCTGCCCGGCACCACGCGCGATCCGATTGACACGCTCGTGACCTACAAGGACCGGCGGTACGTGTTCACCGACACGGCCGGCATCCGGCGGCGCGGGAGGATCGAGCGGGGCATCGAGGGCTACAGCGTCGCCCGGGCCCTGCGCGCGATGGGTCGCTCGGACGTGGCCGTGCTGCTGCTGGACGGAGTCGAAGGCATCACCGAGCAGGACACGAAGGTCGCCGGGCTCGTGCTCAAGCAGGGCCGGGCCTGCGTGCTCGTCGTGAACAAGTGGGACCTGCGGGAAGGGGACGAGGCGGCCCGCGCCGACTACGAGGCCGACCTGCGTCGCCGGTTTTCGTTCCTGCCCTGGGCGCCGGTCCTGTTCGGATCGGCCCTGAAGCCGGACTCCGTGCAGGCGATCTTCCGGCTGCTCGACCGGGCGGTCGCGTCCTTCACCAGACGCGTCCCGACCGGCCCCTTGAACCAGTTTCTGCAGGCCCTCCTCGCCACCAACCCGCTGCCGGTCCGCAAGGGCAAGCCGTCCAAGGCGGTCAAGTCGGTGTTCATCACCCAGGTCGCCACGAAGCCTCCGGCCTTCGCGTTCTTCGTCGGCCACCCGGAGGACGTGGACAAGAACTACCTCCGTTTCCTGGAGAACCGCCTGCGCGAGCACTACGACTTTCTCGGGACGCCGGTCCGCATCCTGGTCAGAAGGAAATAGCCGCACCGATTGTAGCGTCCCGCGCCTCGGAGGATTGCGCCCTGTAGCCTTTCACGCCAGCCCATTCCGGCCCTCTCCTGCTCGCCCAAGTCGAGGCCGATTCTAACTCTTTGAAAGATTGTCGTTTATTCTCCACCGCGACTTTGCCAGTCAAAACGCCTGGTTTGGCACGCCTCTGGCGAATCCGTTCGACGGTTCGTGCCTCTATACCGGCGAAGCGGGAAAACCCGACGGAGGGAACCATGACCCGACACGAGATGCGCGTGAACGACTGGCTCCGCCTGATTGCCGGCCTTTTCGTCCTGCTGGCCGTTTTTCTTGGCGCGACTGTCCATCCTTACTGGAACTACTTCGCCGCCTTCGTGGCCCTGAATCTGATCCAGTCCGCCTTCACCGGCTGGTGCCCGATGATGGCGTTGCTCCGGCAGCTCGGGGTCCAGGACTAGCGGAACGGGCTATAATGGCCGCCGTGCTCGCCATCCTCCGATCAGCCCACCGAGTGATCCTGTTTGCGACGGTTCTTGCCCTGTCGCTCGCCGGGTGCAGCCCCGGTGACGAGCCGGTGCCGCCCGCAGCCTCCACCCCCGCACCGGCCGTGGTGCAGGGGTCCGTCGTGGAAGTCGGGCTCGCCCCCCTCCCGATCCGTGTCGAAGTGACGGGCCAGGTCGCCGCGGCCTCCCAGGCGACCCTGTCCAGCAAGATCCAGGGAACCGTCCAGGAGCTGCCGGTGCGGGAGGGCTCGGCGGTCTCCAAGGGTCAGGTCCTCGTAAGGCTCGACAGCCGCGACCTGGAAACGAATCTGGCGCGGGCGGAAGCGGAGCTGGAGAATGCACGGAGCACCCTGAACCGCATCGAGCACTTGCTGGCGCAGGATGCGGCGACGAAGCAGGAGGTGGACGACGCGCGGCGGACGTTCAAGGTGGCGGAGGCCGGCCGCCGGGCGGCGCAGGTTCAGCTCAGCTATACGGTCATCAAGGCGCCGTTCAGCGGCGTGGTCACGGAGAAGAAGGTCGAGGTGGGCGAGCTCGCCTCTCCCGGCCAGCCCCTCCTGAAGCTGGAGGATCCCCGCCGGCTCCGCCTGGAGACGACCGTGGCCGAAGGGGACCTCAAGGCGATCCAGCGCGGGGCCAAGATGCCGGTCACGATCGACGCCCTGGGGCCGACACCCCTCCAAGGCACCGTCGCCCAGATTCTCCCGACCGGCGATCCCGCGACCCACACGTTCCTGGTGAAGATCGACCTGCCGCCCGCGCCGGGGCTGAAGACCGGCATGTTCGGCCGGATGCAATTCGAGAAGGGCACCAGTCAGACGATGGTGCTGCCCAAGTCGGCCGTCATCGAGCGGGGCCAGCTCACCGGCGTCTACGTCGTGGGCGGCGACCGCATCGCCCGCCTGCGCTGGGTGAAGGTCGGTCGCCGGTTCGAGGACCGGCTGGAGATTCTGTCGGGCCTCAACGTCGGGGAGCTGGTCCTGACCGACGCGGCGAAGGGCTCCGACGGGGCCCGCGTGGAAATCATCGCGGCGGGACCGCCGCGATGAGGTGATCGGTGATGAGTGATGCGTGATTGGCGCTTGCCGCTGTCTGTCGTCGCAACTCACACCCTGGCCCGTGTATGACCCATCACCCATCACCCATCACCCATTACGGTGTCTCCGGGCGCATCGCCGCCCTCTTCATCGCGAGCAAGCTCACGCCGCTCATCATGCTCGGCGCCCTGCTGCTCGGGCTCTTCGCGGTCCTCCTGACTCCGCGCGAAGAGGAACCGCAGATCGTCGTGCCGATGGCCGACGTGTTCATCCCCTTCCCCGGCGCCTCGGCGAAGGTCGTCGAGGAGCAGCTCACCAAACCGGTCGAGCGGGCGCTCTCCGAGATCAAGGGCGTGGAGTACCTCTATTCGACCTCCAGCCGCGGCGGCACGCTGATCGTCGTCCGGTTCTACGTCGGCGAGCCGATGGAGCAGAGCCTCGTGGACCTCTACGACAAGCTGATGTCCAACCAGGACCTGTTTCCCCCCGGCTCGGGACCGTTCATGGTCAAGCCGCGCGACGTCAACGACGTCCCGATCGTCACGCTCACGCTCTCGAGCGACCGGTACACGGACTTCCAGTTGCGCCAGCAGGCCGAGTTGCTCCTGGAGGAAGTCAAGAAGGTTCCCGGCACCGCCGGCGGCTTCATCGTCGGCGGACGGCCCCGCGAGCTGCGGGTGCAGCTCGACCCGAGCCGGTTGAAGGCCTACGGCGTGACGCCGCTCGAGATCGCCGGCGTGATCCGGGGGGAGAACCTGGCCCTGCCGTCCGGGCGCTTCGAGAGCCAGAACCGGGAATTCCTGGTCGAGACCGGCCGGTTCATCCGGTCGCGGGAGGATCTGGACTCCCTCGTCGTCGGCGTGCAGGACCAGCGGCCCGTGTACCTGCGGCAGGTGGCGGACGTGACGGACGGGCCGGGCGAGCCGACGAGCTATGTCTGGCTCGGCCTCGGCCCGGGCGGTGGTGAGACAAGTGGTCAGGGGTCGGGGGTCAGCGACAAGCCGACGCAGAAGGTCGTTCCGTCCATCACACCGACCACCACCCCCTTGCCACCGACCACGTCCGAGTCGCCCGCGGTGACGGTCGCGATCGCCAAGCAGGCGCGCACCAACGCGGTCACGGTCGCGCGCGGGGTGCTCGACAAGGCCGGGGAGTTGAAAGGCACGGTCATCCCGGCGGACGTGCGCGTGGCCGTCACGCGGGACTACGGCCAGACCGCGGACGAGAAGGCCAACGAGCTCCTCTGGCACCTCCTGATCGCGGTCGTGTCGGTGGTCCTCTTCCTGGGACTCGCGCTCGGCCCCAGGCCGGCGCTCGTGGTCTCGATCGCCATCCCCCTGACCCTGGCCCTCACCCTCTTCACCTCGATGATGATCGGCTACACGATCAACCGGGTCACCCTCTTCGCCCTGATCTTCTCGATCGGCATCCTCGTGGACGATGCGATCGTCCTGGTGGAGAACACCTACCGGCACCTGCAACTCCGGAGTCGGCCCCACCTGGAAGCGTCCATCTACGCGGTGGACGAGGTGGGCAACCCGACGATCCTGGCCACCTTCACGGTGATCGCGGCCCTGCTCCCGATGGCCTTCGTGTCCGGCCTGATGGGCCCGTACATGCGCCCGATCCCCGTCAACGCCTCGATCGCGATGTTCTTCTCCCTGCTCGTCGCCTTCGTGGTCATTCCCTGGTTCTGCCAGGCCTGTTACCGGAAACGTGAGACGTCAGACGTGAGACGTGAACCCGACCTTTCCGAGTCCGCCGCGTCTCACGGCTCACCTCTCACGTCTCACGAGCCCGGGTGGGCTTACCGGCTCTATCAGAAGCTGCTGACCCCGTTGATGGCCCACCCGGTCGTCGCCTGGGCCTTCCTCGCCCTGATCGCCCTCCTGCTCCTGGCCGCGGTTTCGCTCTTCTACACCAGGCACGTGGTCGTCAAGATGCTGCCCTTCGACAACAAGAGCGAGCTGCAACTGGTGGTGGACATGCCGGAGGGGACGACGCTCGAGGAGACCGCCCGCGTGACCCAGGCGCTCACCCGCTACGTGCGGACCGTCTCCGAGGTCCGGGACTACCAGGCCTACGTCGGGACTTCGTCCCCGTTCAACTTCAACGGGCTGGTGCGCCACTATTTCCTCCGCCGCGACCCGCACCAGGCGGACATCCAGATCAACCTCGTGCCCAAGGAGGCGCGCCAGGCCCAAAGCCACGAGATCGCGCAGCGCCTGAGGCCGGAGGTGCGGCGGATCGCCGGGCAGTACGGGGCCAACGTGAAGGTCGTGGAAGTCCCGCCGGGCCCGCCGGTGCTCTCGGTGCTGGTGGCCGAGGTCTACGGCCCGGATTACGAGCGGCAGCGGGCCGTCGCGCGGGACGTCCGGAAGCTCTTCGAGGCCGCGCCGGGCGTGGTGGACGTGGACGACTATCTGGAGGCCGATCAGGTCAAGTACGTCTTCACCGTGGACCGGGCCAAGGCCGCCCTGGCCGGCATCCCCTCGGAGGAGATCGTCCGCACGCTGCGGATGGCCCTGGAGGGGATGCCCGCCGGGCTCGTGCACATCCCCCAGGAGAAGAGCCCCGTGCAGATCGTGCTGCGGCTCCCCCTGGCCGAGCGGACGGGCTTGGAGCACCTCGGCGAGATCGCGCTGAAGGGCAGGGCCGGGTTGGTCCCCCTGTCGGAGCTGCTCGTCGTCGAGCAGACGATCCAGGAGAAGGCGATCTACCACAAGAACCAGAAGCCGGTCGTCTACGTGATCGGCGACGTAGGCGGGCCCGGGGCTGAAAAGGCTGAGAGCCCGGTCTACGGGGTGCTGGGAATCGGGAAGTTGCTGGAGGCCTACCGGCCCCCGGAGGGCTACCAGATCGAGCAGTATTATGCCGCGCAGCCCTGGTCCGAGTCCCGCCTCGCCGTGAAGTGGGACGGCGAGTGGCACATCACCTACGAAACCTTCCGGGACATGGGTCTCGCCTTCGCCGTGGCCATGCTGCTGATCTACCTGCTGATCGTCGGCCAGTTCCAGTCCTTCCTGACCCCGATCATCATCATGGCCCCGATCCCGCTGACCCTGATCGGGATCGTGCCGGGCCATTGGCTGACCGGATCCTACTTCACCGCCACCTCCATGATCGGGTTCATCGCGCTGGCCGGGATCATCGTGCGCAACTCGATCCTGCTCGTGGACTTCATCCAGATTCAGCAGGCTCAGGGCGTCCCGCTTGCGGAGGCGGTGATCCGGGCCGGGGCAATCCGCACCAGGCCGATCCTGCTGACCGCCGCCGCTCTGATGGTCGGTGCCTTCGTCATCATCCTGGACCCCATCTTCCAGGGTCTGGCGGTCTCCCTCCTGTTCGGGGTCGGCGCCTCGACCCTCCTGACGCTGATCGTCATCCCCGTGCTCTACTACACCCTGGCTGGGGGACGCCGCCCGTCCGTCTCCTCGTCTCCCGCGCCCCCCGCCGGTCCGCCGGACGGGCAGGCCGGCTCCGCGCCCTCGGTCGTGCCGGCTGAGGCGAGAGCCGCGTTGGAAACGGCGCCGTAGCCCGCCCTCTTTCTCCTCTACCGCTTGGACTTGCGTTTGACGCCCGATCCTGGCATCTTTATGCCGACTTGTCGCGAAAGGAGACGTCACCCGTGAGCCGCATGGGCGGGCCAGCCGCACCCGACGCGAGCGGCCGCATCCTGATCGTGGACGACGATGCGGACATGTGCGCCCTGCTCAAAGACGTGCTGGCGGATCGGGGCCACCAGGTGACCGCCACCCAGAGCGGCCGCGACGCGCTGAAGCGGCTCGCCGAGGAGGATTACGAGGTGGTGCTCACCGATCTCCGCATGAAGGAGATGCAAGGCATCGAGCTGCTCGCGGAGGTCAAGCGGGAGCACCCCGAGATCAACGTCATCCTGATGACGGCGTTCGGCTCGGTGGAGACGGCGATCGAGGCCATGAAACAGGGGGCCTACGATTACCTCATGAAGCCGGTCAAGGCCGAGGAGCTGGCCCTCGTCGCCGAGAAGGCCGTGCGCGAGGCCGCGCTGCGGCGCGAGGTCACCCGGCTGCGCCAGGAGGTCCGCAAGGAGTACAGCTTCCACCAGATCCTGGGCAAGAGCAAGCCGATGCAGGAGGTCTTCGACCTGATCCGCCGCGTGGCCGACAGCCCGACCAACGTCCTGATCACCGGCGAGAGCGGCACCGGCAAGGAGCTGGTCGCCAAGGCCATCCACTACAACAGCGCGCGGCGGGAGTCCCCGTTCGTGCCGGTGAACTGCGCCGCCATCCCCGAGGCGCTGCTGGAGAGCGAGCTCTTCGGGCACGTCAAGGGGGCCTTCACCGACGCCAAGGCCGACAAGCGCGGGTTGTTCGAGGAGGCCCAGAAGGGCACGCTTTTCCTCGACGAGATCAGCGAGCTGCCGCTCATGCTCCAGGCCAAGCTGCTCCGGGCCATTCAGGAGCGGGAGATCAGGCGGGTGGGCGCCACGCGGTCCGTGCCGGTGGACGTCCGGATCATCGCGGCCACGAACCTGAACCTGGCCGAAGAGGTCAAGGCCAAGCGCTTCCGGGAGGACCTCTACTACCGGCTCAACGTGATCGAGATCCGGCTCCCGCCGCTGCGCGAGCGCCGGGAGGACATCCTGCTGCTGGTGGACGCGTTCCTCCGCAAGTGCGCCGAGTCCGGCGGGAAGGCCGTGCGGGGCATGAGCGAGTCGGCCCTGGCCCTGCTGATGGACTACGCCTGGCCCGGCAACGTGCGGGAACTGGAGAACGTGATCGAGCGGGCGGTGACGCTGGCCCGGGGGGAGAAGATCGCGCCCGAGGACCTGCCCCAGGCCATCCAGGGCTCGCGCGGGGAGCGGCGGGTTCTGGACGAGGCGGCGGAGCGCATCCTCCCGCTGGAGGATCTCGAGCAGGAATACATCATGCGGGTCCTGGAGAAGACCGGGGGCAACAAGTACCAGGCGGCCATCGCGCTGGGGATCGACCGGAAGACGTTGTACCGCAAACTGTCGGAGATCGAGGAGCGGAAGAAATAGCCGCCGGCTGAGCGTTGAGAAATGGACGACTGGCAAACCCGAAAAGACTACCTCCTCCTGACGGAAGAGGAAGAGGAGGGGCTGAAATCCCTCCAGCCGCTCATGACCCGTCACGTGGGCGAGCTGGTGGACGGCTTCTACCGGCACCTGCTCCAGTTCGCCGAGACGCGGAAACTGCTGTCGGACGAGTTGATCGCCACCAGGCTCAAGGACGCCCAGCAACGGTACCTGCTCTCGCTCGTCACCGGCCCCTACGACGAAGCCTACCGCGACGGGCGGATCAAGATCGGCGAGGTCCACGAGCGGATCGGGCTGACGCCCAGTTGGTACCTGGGCGCCTACGCGCTCTACTTGAACATGCTCCACCCGCTCATCTTCAAGGAGTTCCGGGGCCGGCCGGAACGGTGCCAGTTCCTGCGGATCGCGCTCACGAAGATCGTGTTCCTGGACATCCAGCTCGCCATCGAGGCCTACATCCGGAAGTCGTCGGACAAGCTGGAGTTCGCCAACAAGCAGCTCGCGGAGCTGAGCCGCCAGTTGGAGAAGGGACTGACTCAGAAAAAGAGGGATCTCCAGGAGACTCAGGAGCAGCTTCGGCAGACCGAGCGGCTGGCCGAGCTGGGCACGCTGGCCTCCGGCATGGCCCACGAGATCGGCACCCCGATGAACGTGATCCTGGGGCGGGCCGAGTACCTGATGCAGCGGACGCAGGAGGACGCGACCAAGAAGGGACTGGAGACGATCGTCGCGCAGGTCGAGCGCATCACCAGGATCATGAATCAACTGCTGACGTTCGCGCGGCGGCGGCCGCTCGAGCGGCGGCCGCTGGACCTCAAGCGGACCGTCGAGGACTGTCTGGAGGTCGTCCGCGAGCGGCTGGGGCGGCACCGTATCGAGGCCGAGACCCGCTTCGCCCCGTCCCTCCCGCCGGTGCACGCCGATGCGGATCACATGAGCCAGGTGCTGCTCAACCTCGTGATCAACGCCGTTCACGCGATGCCGGAGGGGGGAACGTTGCGCATCGGACTCGACCCGGCGGGAAGCCACGTCCGGATGACGGTGACCGACACGGGCCACGGGATCCCCAAGGACGCGCTCCCCAGGATCTTCGATCCCTTCTTCACCACCAAGGAGGTCGGCAAGGGCACGGGCCTGGGGCTCACCGTCGTGCACGGGATCGTCCAGGAGCACGGCGGCACGATCACCGTCGAGAGCGAGCCGGATCGCGGCACGACCTTCACGGTCCTACTGCCCGTCCAGCCGGCTTAGCTCCCGCCGCCCGCTCCAGTCTTTTCCCCCCGTCCCCCCGCGCGGACACTCCTCCCACTCCCGTGCCCTCTCCTCCCCACGCTTTCGCCGAATCGCATTCAGCAGAACGCGCCGGGCGAGCGAGCCGTCCACGCGCCTCTTCATCAGGTAGTCCTGCGCCCCTTCCCGGAGAGTCTGGACCGCCAGGGGTTCGTCGTCCCCGGCGCCCATGACGACGATGGGGAGGTCGCCGGCAGCCGCCTTGATCTTCCGGACCACGTCCAACCCCCGGCCGTCCGGCAGGCAGAGATCCAGCAGCACGACGTCGAAGCGCCCATGTTCCAGCGCCGGCACCGCCGCCTCCACCCGGTCCACCCGGGAGATTTCGAATCGCGGTGTTTCGCCGCCCGGGACGTCCTGATCCTGCAACAAGGCCCTCATCAGGACGGCGTCTCCCGGATCGTCCTCCACCATCAGCACGGAAATCGCTGCGTCACCCACGTTCTTTGTTCCTTTACTTCCGGTCCCTCGATCCTGTACTCTCCGGACCGAACGCCCTTTCATCCTGCTTCGGGCCGGCGGGGAGCTGACTCGATGAGCTGCAAGCACGGGATGTGCCAGGTGTCGGCTCGCCCCGCACACCGTCCCGAGCGGGAAGGCCAACCAGGCGGAATCAGTTGTCCTGGGCCGACGACGGAGAATCGGATTGCATCGAACGCTCGGCAGCGAGCCTTTCGAATCGTTCATCGGATGGGGCATCTTGCGCCAGAAACAAAACCGGGGTCTGTAGTGATTCTCTCCACTTACACCTCCGCATCATAAACGCTGCGGTTCGTTAGTATCGGTAACCATCTGAAACTTCTAGACTTTCCTTGATCACGGAATCAGCGTAACGGGCATGTCTTTTGCTGAACTTCCCCCTTCAACGGTGCCGGATTCTTCTGCCTTGGGAGACTTAGGGAGGCTCAGCGTGGGGAAGCAGCAGGTGATGTTGTTGGTGGTCGAGGACGATCTGGCGATGCGGAGCCTCCTCTGCGACGAGTTGTGGGACCTTGGCGCGCGGATCATCGAGGCGGGCGACGGCGACGAAGCCCTGGAACGGATCAGCGAATCCGTGCCCGATCTGATCGTGACGGACCTCCGGATGCCGGCCGGCGGGCTGGATTACGTGGCCCGGCTCCGGACCCTGGCACCCGCCTGCCCCATCATCCTCATGACCGCCTTCGGAGACGCGAAGACGAGGGAACAGGCCAAGCAGTACGGCGTGGCCGCCTATTTCGACAAGCCGGTGCGTATGCAGGACCTGAAGGCCGCGATCAAGAACCTGCTCCTCAACCACAACGCCAACGGTTCCACCGGGCCGCATGCCTGACCAGCAGGGTCGAGCAATCGGCAATCATGTCACCACGAGGGGCGCGCGAGATGGCCGGATCTCAGATGGACTCGCTCTCACTGACTGACCCCGTGCTCTCCGCCCGTCTGGAGGCCGTCCGCTTGCTGGGCGACCGGCTCACCGAGCCGGTGACGGTCATTGACCGGCGATTCAACCTCCTGTACGCCAACCGGCCCGCCTACGCGACCGCCGACTGCCGGGGGGCGGGAGGATCTCCCACCAAGTGTTACGCCGCCTTCGTGCGCCGGTCCACCCCCTGCTCCTCCTGTCCGGCCAAACGGGTGTTCGACGAAAGGATCGTCGCCCCTTCGACCGAAGAAGTCGCCGCCGACTGCGGGCTCGTGAAGGTCTTTCCCCTGTTCGGAGCGGACGGCGAGCCGGCCTGCGTGGTGCAGATTCTCAACCCGTCGTCCCGCGCTCCGGGGATCGGCCAGCCTCCCTCCGTTCCGGCGGCCCGACCGGCCGCGGAGCCGGCCCAGGCTCGTCTCGGCGAATTGATCGGCGCCAGTCTCCCGATGCAGCACCTCTTCGAGATGATCCGGCTCGTCGCCGACAGCCAGGCCACGGTCCTGCTCCAGGGCGAAAGCGGGACCGGCAAGGAGCTCGTCGCGCGCACCATCCATCAACTGAGCTACCGGCGGGACAAGCCCTTCGTCGTGGTGGACTGCGGCTCCCTCCCCGAGACCCTGTTGGAGAGCGAGCTGTTCGGCCACGTGAGAGGCGCCTTCACTGGCGCAACGGCGAACAAGAAAGGCCTGTTCGAAGAGGCGGACGGCGGGACCCTCTTCCTGGACGAGATCGCCAACACGAGCCAGCATTTCCAAGCCAAGCTCCTGCGGGTCCTGCAGGAGGGGGAGATCAAGCCGGTGGGGAGCAGCCGTTCGACCAAGGTCAATGTCCGGGTCGTCTCCGCCACCAACAAGGACCTCCATGAGCTGGTGAAAGCCCGGGCCTTCCGCGAAGACCTGTATTATCGCCTGGCGGTGCTCCCGCTGGTGCTGCCTCCGCTGCGGGATCGCAGGGAGGACATTCCTCTGCTGGTCCGGCACTTCATCGAAGCCTCCTGCAAGCGGCATCGGAAGCCGGTCCGCGACGTGGCGCCCGACGCGATGCAGGCCCTCGTGCAGGCTCCCTGGCCGGGGAACATCCGGGAGCTGCAGCACACGATCGAGCGGGTCGTGGTGACCGCGCCGGGCCCGGCCCTCACGCTGAAGAATTTCTGCGGGGTCGCCGGGGGGCCGGCCGGAACGCCCCCCTGCGCCGATCTCCGGAGCGTGGCGCGCCACGCCGTGCACGAGGCGGAGCGGGCCCGCATCCTCGAGGCGCTCCGGCAGGCGTCCGGCAACCGCGCCCGCGCGGCCCGTCTCCTCAAGATCAGCCGCGCCGGCCTCTACAACAAGCTGCGGGCCTATGGAATTGAATGATCGCTTCTCTCCCTGATCTATCTGCCTTGCATACGGCGTGGACGTCGAAACCCCGTGGAGCCCTCCCCCGACCCGCGCTTGGATGTCCCGGCCGGGTGATCCTGCCCTTGAATGCACCGAGCAGCTTGCACGGCCGTAGCGGACTGCCTCCGCGTGGGAGCGCGGCTTCGCGCCCACGAGCCTGACCGAGGAGTAGCGATGTTCCGTCCCGCACCGGAGCCGACGCTGTTTCAGGTCGTTCCCTTCCGCCTCATCGGCGCGGTGCTGCTCATTCTTGCGCTCGCGGTCTCGGTGCTGCTCCTGTTCAGCATCGAGCACGAGAAGTTCGTCGTTCACGGCCTGACGGAAGGGAAGACCATCCCCACGGGGCTGTTTCCGGCCCTCTGGCAATCCCGCCGCGATCTGATCGCGATCGCGGTGTTGCTGTTCCTGGTGAGCGCCATCGGAATCGCCGCGGTCATCACCTTCCTCCATTACGGGAACACGCGTCGGACTCTGGAGGAAGTCAAAGGCCTGGCTCGCAACATCCTGCAGGGCATCCCGACCGGGATCCTGACGGTGAGCCAGCACGGGCTCATTACGGCGGTGAACCCTGGGGCGGAAGCCGTCCTCGGCCGGTCCGCAGCCGAGCTGTTGGGTCATACCTACGATTCGATCTTCCCGGAAGGAGATACGATCCGGGTGGTCCTCGACGGGGCCCTGCACGGCCGCCATCACGTCGAGCACAGGGATCTGGTCTACGAAAGCGCCAATCGGCCGCCGCGCACGATCCGCGTCAGCAGTGCGGAGCTGACAGGAGACCATGGACAGCCGGCGGGCGTAATCTTGCAGGCACAGGACGTGACCGAATGGCTGGCCCTCGAACGGCGCGTCCAAGTGGCGGAAAAGCTCGCCGCTCTCCACACCCTTTCCGCCGGCGTGGCCCACGAACTGCGAAACCCGTTGAGCGCGGTGGACCTGAACCTCCAACTCCTGGAGGAAGAGTTGAGCGGTCACGGTCCGGCGTCGGCGAAGGTGTCGCGATACATCGAGGTCTTGGAGGCCGAAACCAGACGGCTCACCGGCATCCTGGACAACTTCATGAAGTTTGCGCGTCCGGCAACGATGACGCTCCACGAAGTCGACGTCAAGCGTTCGATCGCCCACGTCGCATCACTGATGCAATATGAGGCCAACGAACAGGGCATCGAACTCCGGGTGTTGCTCGCCGACAGACTGGGCCGCGTGCTGGGCGACGAAACCCAGCTCAGCCAAGTCCTGGTCAACGTCCTCGTGAACGCGTTTCACGCCATGCAGGCCGGGGGAACCTGCACCATCAAGGCGGAGAATCGCAGGGTGGGCGGGAAAGAGTGGGTGGAGATCCTGGTGCAGGACACGGGCGTCGGCATCCGGAAGGAGGAGCTGGTGCACCTGTTCGAGCCCTTCTACACGACCAAGCCGACGGGGAGCGGTCTCGGGCTCGCGATCGCCTATCGAATCGTCCAGGATCACGGCGGGATGATCGACGTCGAAAGCCAGCCCGGAAACGGAGCCTCCGTGACCGTTCGCCTTCCGATCAGGCCGGCCGGGCATCAGGCCGAAGTGGCCACGCCATGATCCCCCCTGCGGACATCGTGGTCGTCGAGGACGAAGTGAACATCCGCACGGCGCTCGTGACCATGCTGGAGAAGATGGGCCATCGCGCCAGCGCGGCCGGAACCGGAGAGGAAGCGCTCCGCATGCTCGAAGAGGCCCGGACCGACGTTGATCTGGTGATCACGGACCTCAAGATGCCCGGCATGAGCGGCCTGGACCTCCTCCGATGGGTCAAGGAATCCTGGCCCGACTCCGAAGTGATCGTCACGACCGCCTACGGTTCCGTCGAAACCGCGGTCGAGGCCATGCGTCTGGGCGCCTACGACTATTTGACCAAGCCCGTGGACCGCGAGCGGTTTCCGGTGGTGGAGAAGGCGCTGGAGCGGCGCGGGCTCGCGGCGGAGAACCGGCAACTCCGGGCGCGCCTGGAGACGCGGGCGCGCTTCGAGACGATGATCGGCGAGAGCGAGCCGATGCGGCGGATCTACGACCTGATCGAGATGGTCGCCGGCAGCGACGCGACCGTGCTCCTGGCGGGCGAAAGCGGAACCGGCAAGGAGCTGGTCGCCCGCGCAATCCATCAGAAGAGCGGCCGGTCGGGCCGATCCACGCCGGGATCATCGAGCCGGGGCACTTCCGGTTCTCGGTCGCCGGCGAGCCGATCATGCAGCTCGAGATCCACCATTTCTGGAAGCATCGGGGCGTGGAGAAGCTATTCGAGCGGCAGACCCTCTCGGGGGCGGTCCCGCTCGCCGAGCGGGTCTCCGGCGACACCAGCGTCGGCCACAGCCTGGCCTACTGCCAGGCCGTCGAGGCGCTGCTGGGACTGGAGGTGCCCAGGCGCGCGCGGTACCTCCGGAGCCTCTTCCTCGAACTGGAGCGTCTCTCCAATCATCTGGGCGACATCGGCGCCATCTGCAACGACACGGCCTACAGCCTGGCCCACGCCCATTGCAGCCGGATGAAAGAGCAGATCATGCAGCTCGGCGACCGGCTCGCCGGCTCCCGTTTTCTCCGGTGGACCAACCGGGTGGGCGGCGCCGCGCTCGATCTCTCGGCAGATCAATTAGCCGAGGTGACCGGAGAACTCGACGCGATCGAGCGCGACTTCTCCGAGCTGGAATCCATCATCTTTGCCAACGCGTCCCTCACGGACCGATTGGAGACGACGGGGGTCCTCAAGGAACGGACCGCCTGGGACCACGCGGTCATGGGCGTGGTCGGACGGGCCTCCGGCATCAACCGGGACCTCCGCCGGGACCGGCCGTTCGCGGCCTACGACGAGCTGCCGGTGAACGTCGCGCTGTATCGGTACGGGGACGTGCGGGCCAGGCTGAGGGTCCGCATGGACGAGGTCCACGAGTCCATGAGATTGATCAGAGAAATCCGCGCGCGCATCCCGCAAGGTCCGGTTGCGGCTGAGCCGACCCGCACGCCCGCACCCGGTTCCTGGGCCCTGTCGGCGGTCGAGGGCTGGCGCGGCGAAATCCTGTACATGGTCATGGCCGGAGAGGACGGACGGATCCATCGTTGCAAGGTGCGCGATCCCTCGTTCGTCAACTGGCCGGCGATCCAGTGGGCGGTGATCGGGAACATCGTCCCGGACTTCCCGCTGATCAACAAGAGCTTCAACCTCTCGTATGCGGGGAACGACTTATGATCGGGCGCGGGGCGCGAGGCACGTGGCTCGGGGTACGGACATGAAGGCAGTTCCCCGAGCATCGAGCCCACTAGCCTCGTGCCTACCGACGAAAGGAGGGCCATGTTTCGCATCCTGAAGAAAAGCCTGAAAACCGGCGTCGTGACCGGCCGGCATCCTCGTGCCGACCGGACCGGCGGGCCGACCCCGTCGGAAACCAAGGAGAAGGCCAAGCCCTTCCGGCGCTCCCTGGCGATCCGCGAGGTGGACACCGGCTCCTGCAACGCCTGCGAAATCGAGATGAACGCGCTGATGAACCCCGTGTATGACGCGGAGCGCTTCGGCGTGCATGTCGCCGCCTCTCCCCGCCACGCCGACGCCTTGGTCGTCACCGGCCCCGTCACGGTGAACATGGAAAAACCCTTGAAAGACGTTTACAAACAGACCCCGGATCCGAAGATCGTGATCGCCCTCGGGGACTGTGCCATCCATTGCGGAGTCTTCAAGGGCAGCTATGCAGTGACCGGTCCGGTCGAGCGTCACGTTCCGGTGGACCTCCGCATCCCCGGCTGCCCGCCCAGGCCGGCAGAGATTCTGGCGGCGCTCGAAGCGTTGCAAGATCGCTCAGCCAGCGAATAATCGTTGCGGCTGTCCCTTTCTGCATCAATGCCCACCCCAATCCGTCCAAATGATTGGACAGCCCATCCTATTGATTTTGCGCTGAGTGCCCAACCCGTTTGCTGGACCCGTCCAAGGCGGTGGAAAAACCCTTCGTGGGCGGGGACAGATCAAGGTTGGCGCTGTCGTTGTAACTCACTGATCTATCTGCGCTATTTGTCATTCACCTCTTCCGATCCCTTCTGGCATATCCATTGCGCAATATCCCCGCCGCTGGTGAAGGGCAGGGGAGCTAGGACCGGCCTCCGAATGACCCTGAACCGTGCAAACGGCGATTTCCCTTCACCAGCACTTTATTAATTAAGGGCGACGAGTCGCGGACGACTCAGAGTGAGTAGCCAAATGGCCGGCAACGAGAAGCGACTCACCGCGAGTTGTCCGGGTTTTTCAGGTTTCAAGCTACGCGCGATGAGCCGTTAGCTTGGGATGAAAGGAGGCCGTGTTATGTCATGGTTCCATTCACAACGCAGTCGGCGCGCCACGAACGTGGCAACCGGGCTGCAAGCGGCGGTGCTGGCGAGCAGCCTGATCGCCTCGCCAACGGCGTTCGCCGCAGAGGGGGGAGCGCAGTCCCATCAGGGCCATGCCTCCCCCGTATCCATGCCTGGCTGGACCCAGTCCTTGAAGGGCCAGACCATCGTGGAAGAGTCCATCGAGGGGCGCGCCGGGCGCTCTGAGAAAGTTGAGCTGCAGCACCATCGGCTCATGCGCCGGCTCGAAGAGCAGGCGCAGAAGGACGCGCAAGCCCAGGTGACCTCCGGGGCCTTCAACGGCATGTCCATGATGCACCAGTACATGGGCCAGGACGGCTCCAGCTTCCTGCTGGCCTCGGACAGCAAGGCCGAGCCGGTCGCGATGACGGGCGGCAAGTGTCCGGCGGGGGTGCCGACCAAGCAGTATGACGTCTCGATGATCAGCGTCGAGATCACCTTGAACCGGTGGCTGGACTACTATCCCGGCTACATGTACGCCCTGACCGAGGACATCGGCAAGATCAGGGCCGAGGAGGCGAAGAACAAGGCGGCGCGTGAGAAGGAAGGCTTCGATCCCGGCGCCGTCAACACCGGCCTCCAGGGCGACGCGATCCAGCCGCTGGTCCTCCGCGCCAACCAGGGTGACTGCGTCAAGCTCACCCTGCGCAACCAGATGAGCGAGGAGACCGGCAGCCTGCACGTCTCGGGCGCCAGCATGGTGGTCAGCGCCACGGGCAAGGCCGCGACGACCACGAACCCGGATTCGGTCGTGGAGCCGGGCAAGGCGGTGGAGCTGGAATGGTACATCAACCCGGGCACGCAGGAAGGAGTCCGGCAGTTCCACTCCTACAGCAACGACCGCGAGCTGACCGTGATGGGCCTGTTCGGCGCGTTCGTCGTGGAGCCGAAAGGATCCAAGTACCTGGATCCGCTGGGCACCGGCGCCGCGCCTGAGACCAAGAGCGGCTGGCAGGTGATGATTGACAACGGGTCCGGACCGGACTTCCGCGAGCACGTGATCTTCTATCACGAGGTCGGGGACGAAGCGTTTCGGCCGTTGAACAAGAAGGGTGACTTCCTGCCGCAGCGCGACCCGCTCACCGACGCCTACCGTCCGGGCGGCCGCGCATTGAACTACCGGAGCGAGCCGTTCGGCATCGACGAGATGCATCTGCAGCACGAGTACTTCGGCTTCGAGGATGAGTCGCTGGCCTACAGCGCCTACACGTTCGGCGATGCGCCGACGACGATTCCTCGCGGTTACCTGGGCGATCCGACCAAGTGGCGGATCGTGCACGGGGGCTCGGAAGTGTTCCATTCCCACCATCCCCATAGCGGATCCATCCGCTGGATTCGCAGCCCGCGGGCTGAGCCGCAGGACTTCTGGGCGGCAGGCGCAGATGGACCGATCAAGTATCCGGTCGTCCGGACTAAGTCGGACCGGGTGGACGTGGAAGTGATCGGACCGTCGGAAGCACTGGACCTCGAGGCCGAGGGCGGAGCGGGACAGTCCCAGCACCTGGCGGGCGAGTTCCTCTTCCACTGCCACGTGGCGCACCACTATGTGGCCGGCATGTGGGGCTATGGCCGCGTGTACAACACGCTCCAGGTCGGCCAGGGTCACACCGACACGATGCCGGACTTGCGGGAACTGCCGGACCGGCAGGGCCGGATCAAGATGGGCGTGACCTCCGACAAGCTGATCGGCACGACCGTGGATTGGTTCGGCAAGCAGTTCAAGATCGTGAACAAGAGCCAGAAAACCAACTGGAAGGCCAACCCGGCCATCGTGAACATCAAGGACTGGGTCGAGATGTTCCTGCCGGCGCAGGGCAAGCCTGGCCACACGGATGACGAACGGGGCCAGATTATGTCCTACGACGCGACCGTGTGGGACTGGAAGTGGGACGGCGACGTGGCCAAGGGCGAGCGGGAGAGCACGGCCAAGAACCCGAAGTATCCCGCCGCGGACAAGTGGTCCGACAGCACCCGTCCGGCGATTCTCTTTGATCCACTGACGGGCAAGATGGCCTGGCCGCTCTTCAAGCCCCACTTCGGCAAGCGCGTGCCGTTCTCGGCGAACCACAGCGGCGCGCCGTGGCTTGAGCCGATCCATCAGGATGAGAACGGCGAGCGGACCAGCGAGCCGGCCAAGCCGGGTGAGAACGGCCGCTGGAGCCTGTGCCCGGAGAATGCCGGCCAGAAGTTCTACAACATCAAATTCATCCGGCTTCCCATCACCCTCTCCAAGAAGCAGGGGAAGGAGCCGGCGATCGTGGACAAGGACGGCCTGATCTACGTACTGGCCGAGGAAGAGAAGCAGGTCAGAGCCAACGATGACCTGAAATACCCGCTCGTGATCCGCGCGAACGTGTATGACTGCGTGGATTCGATCCTCACCAGCGAATGGGACGACGACGACTTCACGAACTTCCAGTCGTCGAAGATCAACATCCATCCCCACTTCTTCCAGTTCGACACGGGGAACTCGGATGGCGTGATCTCGGGCTTCGAGTACGAGATGTCGGTCCGGCCGTACACCATGCACGAGAAGAAGACCAAGCATGGGTTGCCGGTGCCGATGAACTCCAAGCTGGTGGAACCCGCGAAAGCCGGAGCGAAGTCCATCAAGATCAAGATGGCGACCGGCGCGACCAAGTACCACGTGAACACGGAGTTGCAGGTCGGCGCGGATTGTGTGGAGCCGAGCAAGGACACGTCCACGTCGCTGAAACGGGACGCGAGTTGCGCGGAAGTCGCACGGATCAAGGAGATCAAGGGCGACGAGATCACGTTCTTCAAGCCCTTGAAGCACAACCACCCGGCGGGCGATATCGTCACGCCGGAGTTCGTGCGGTACCGGTGGTGGGTGGACGTGGACATGGGCACCGTGTTCTGGCACGACCACGCGTTCGGCGCGACGACCTGGCCGCACGGCGGGTTCGGCGTGACGATCGTGGAGCCCTACGGGTCCACCTATCACGATCCGAAGAACGGCAAGCTGGTGTGGAGCGGTCCGATCGCGGACATCCACAGCACCGAACCGATCGGCTACGGGGTCAGCGGCAGCTTCCGCGAGCTGATGGTCTCCATCCACGACACGGTGCCGCACACCGTGAACGTGATCCAGGCGGGGAATCCGCCCGGACAGCCGGTGGAAGTGGCGCTGGAGGCCGGGAAGACCGTGTCCTTCCAGATGCCGGAAAAGATCCTGAACACACCCAACCCGTTCATCAACGGCGGGACGCACACGACGGGGAGCGGCTTGAACTTCCGCGCCGAGCCCTTCGCGCAGCGGCTCGCGAACAATTCTGACGCCTCGGTGCTCTTCAGCAGCGCCGTCCATGGAGACCCGGATACACCGTTGTTACGGGCGTACGTGGGCGACACGATGGTGTTCCGGCTGCTGCACCAGTTGATGAACGAATCGCACGTCTGGACCATCTCGGGCCATACGTTCCTGACCGAGCGGTACGCCGGGGACGCCAATCGGAAGTACTCGATCCACGTCGGGATCGCCGAGCGGTACGACCTGGTGACCAAGGCGGGCGGCTTCCAGGGCATGCCGGGCGACTACATCCACTTCAACGGCCGCAGCTCGCACTTCGCCGAGGGTGGATGGGGCATCGTCCGGGTGCTCGACAAGGAAGTGCCCGATTTGCAGAAACTGCCATCCGGGACCAGGCCGGCCGAGATTCCGGCTGCGCCGTCCTCGGTCTGTCCGGCCGACGCTCCGGTGAAGACCTTCAACGTGGTGGCGATGGACCGCCCACTGAAGCTGAACCCGAAGGCGCCGGACGCGATCGAGGTGGACTTCGAGCGGAAGATTGAGATGACGGTGCCCGAGGGCAAGATCTTCGCCCTCGAGGAGGAGGTCACGAAGGTGGCGGGCAGCGTGATGCCGAGTCCGCTGACGCTGCGCGTGAACCTCGGGGACTGCATCAAGGTCAACCTGAAGAACAAGATGGCCAAGAGCAAGGCGTCGTTCTTCGCGCCGGGCCTGGCCTTCAACCCGAAGGACTCGCTGGGTCTGAACGTCGGCCACAACGGCGGCGATCAGACCGTGGCACCGGGCGGCAGCCGGACCTACACCTTCTACGCGCACCCGGCGAACAAGGAGACGACGTCGCTGGTGTGGGACGGCGGCAATATCGTGACCAATCCGCGCAACGGGCTGTATGGGGCGGTGATCGTCGGGCCTCGGGGCTCCCAGTATCGGGACCCGGCAACCGGCGAGGACCTGTCCCAAAAGAACGCCTGGCGCGCGGACGTGATCGTGGATCGGAGCCTGCCGGAGAACGCCGGCAAGGCCAACTACCGGGATGTGGCCCTCTTCTTCCAGGACGAGGACAACATCATCGGGACGGCGTTCATGCCCTACGTCCAGAACGTGGCGGGCTTGACCTCGGTGAACTACCGGGCCGAACCGTACAAGTTCCGGGAGGAGCAGGGCTGCGCGCTGGGCAAGGTCTTCCAGCCTTGCAAGGTTGACGCGCCGGAGGATCCCGTGACGCCGCTGATCGAGGCGCACGCGGGCGACCCGGTCCGGATCCACGTGATCGGCGCCAACAACGAGCAGAACGGCATGTTCTCGGTGGAAGGCCACGAGTGGCCGATCGAGCCCTACATGCCGGGCGCCGACATGATCAGCGTGGTGGAGTACTCCGGGTCCGAGACCCTGGATGTCTTCCTGCGCGGCGGCGCGGGCGGTCCGTACAAGCTGGCGGGCGACTACGTCTGGTCCAACCAGCGGCTGCCCTATACGCAGTCCGGGCAGTGGGGCTACTTCCGGGTGCTGCCGGCCGGCGATCAGCGGATTCTCCCGCTGACGAGCAATTCGGTCGGAGCCAAGCAGGCGGAGGCGCCGAGCCAGCCCGAAGGGGCCAAGGCGATCCCGACTGCATTGAAGTAACCGTAGCTCCGACAGCATCACAACCGGGCGGGGGAGCTGCAGAACATCGCGGCTCCCCCGTTTCGTCTTGGCAAGGTGCTATTCAGATATCAGCCGTCAGCTTTCAGCTACCCGACCCAAGCTGATAGCTGACAGCCGATGGCTGAATGCTCACCCAAACTGATATATTGACGCCGGAGGCAACGCAACTATCCGCCTGCATCGGATCACCATCCGTTGGGTACCCGTTGCACTCCCCGGGAGCAACGGGTACCCCGAAGGCCAACGGGGGTACCCGGGCGGATCAACCAAAAACCAGTGAGGAGGCCGGAATGAATCGAGCGAAGCGATCTCTGACGTGCATGCTCGTGGGAACGGCGGTAGCACTGTGGGTCGGTACGGGCCAGGCCGCCGCCTACGAGGAAGTCACGGTGACGGACGGCGGCACGCTGACGGGTACGGTCACATTGGTCGGCCAGGTCCCGAAGCCCAAGGGCTACAACCTCACGACGTTGCCGGACCCGGTGTATTGCGGGCGCA
>JBFLWP010000013.1:0-2500 GCA_040757595.1 Nitrospirota bacterium
ACTGCGAGCTTCTGCTCAGCCGGCCACCGCCGCTTCCGCCCACGCCCATTCTGGACAGGTTTGATCGTCGCTTCCATTATCCCTCCTGACCTATTCTACCTGTCCAAACCTTAAGTGGGGCACGACAAGTGGAATCATTTGGGACAAGAGCCGCAGCTAGACCAGTTAAGATCAAGCTGCAAAACCTAGCTGCGCTATGTCCTGACCAGAAGATCTTTGTCGACTTCTCGGACGTGCCAGTCATCTCCAGCAGCTTTGCGGACGAGGTACTGGGGAAACTGTTTCTGGAACTTGGCCCGCTTGCTTTTATGCAGAAATTTGAAGTTGTGAATACTTCCGACACCGTGAGAGGTTTGGTCGACAGGGCGATTGCTCAGAGGGCAGCGAAGGGTAGGGTCGAAGACTAGCTTGAGGCTAGAAAAAGTACCGGGAGTCCTTTCCCGACTTTCACGCTGGCCAGGTCTGGCCGCTTCAAGTAAGCAGCGGGAACTGCCCACCTTCGTCAGCCCAGCCCTCTCACACCTGTTCGATGTCGGCGACGATCGTGTGGTAGCCGGAGGCGCCGGCCGGCTGGGGACGGACGATCTCGGCGATCTGGAGCTGGCCCTTCGTGTCGGTGGCGCGGACGACCACCTGGAACTTGCCGGCCTTGGGCGGGCGCCAGCGATGATTCCAGATGACCCAGGAGTAGGGGGACATGGGCGGCTCCAGCTCGGTCTGCTGCCAGGTCTTGCCGCCGTCGAAGCTCAATTCGACCTTCGCGATGCTGTTCGGTCCGCCGAAGGCGATGCCCCGGAAGGTCTGCTCCGGCCCCTTGAGCGCCTGGTAGTGGCCGGGCGAGTCGATGCGGGAGAAGATCTTGATCGTGCCGTCGTCGGTCCAGCCCTTCCGCTGCCAGTAGCCTTTGAAGTCCCCGTTGTAGACCTCGATCTCGGTGATCCACTTCACGTTCTTGATCCCGTAGAGGCCGGGCACGATGAGCCGCAGCGGAAAGCCGTGCTCCTTGGGGAGCTTCTCGCCGTTCATCAGGTAGGCGAGCATGACGTCATCCTGCACGGCGCGGGCGAAGGGGATGCTGTCCTCGTAGCCGTCGGCCGCGCGGAAGACCACGTCGCGCGCCGTTTCCTCGTCGGCGCCCACGTCCTCCAGGAGCTGCTTGAGCGAGATGCCGCGCCACTGGGCGTTCCCGAGGCTGTCGCCGCCGGGGAGCGTGTCGATGCACATGAGCGTGACGACCTGGTCGAACGCATCGCGGTTGAGGATGTCGCGCCAGCCGAGGGAGACGGGCTTCTTCACCTCTCCCTTGACGTGCACGCGCCACTGTTCGACGTTCACGTCCCGCGAGACGTTGAACGGGGAGTCCATGTAGTTGACGACGTAGAACTTGGCGTTGGGCGTGAAGTAGACGGTCTCGCGCGGGGGCATGGCGAACATGCGGCCGAACACGCTGCCCACGGAGTCGCAGCCGCCGGTCAGACCGGCCAGGATGCCGAGGCTTCCGGCTTTCAAGATCGTGCGGCGGGAGAACCTCATCGTGCCGTCAGCATCCCATAGGCTCCATCCTATGTCAAACCTGGTTTTGTGCCGTTGGTCTTGGTCGCAGGCGCTGACGAGGGCCGGGAGCGGGGCGAGAGCCACGCCTCTTCGCAACCCGGATCACTCGACGGTGCGACGGGGGCTGAGCACGGGGCTGATCATGGCGAATGGCACCGATGGGACACGCGGATAAGCGGGAAATAGGGCGATCGGCGCGCCAAGCAGCCGGCTAGCGCCGGGGCTCAACCTTTGGGTTTGACGCAGTTGTTCCCGCCCCGCTGCTCGCAGAGTCTGAAGCGCATCAGCTCGGCCCAGAACTCCATGGCCTTGTAGACGTCGTCCCAGGAGTCGAAGGAGTCCGCATCCAGGCGCTTGTTGCCGACCCGGCGGTCCGCCGAGGCGGCCAGCACTTCGCCGCTCTGGGCGTCGAGGAACCTGGCTTCGACGCTGATCTCGCCGACGAAGAGGGGCTTGCCGGTGCCGGCGTTTTTCAGCACGGAGCCCAGCGCCAGCACGTTCATCGGGGCGGGCACGGCGGAGACGGCGCGCAGCACGACGTTGGCCTTGTCCGCCCTGGTCAGCGCCGCCTGGAGACGCAGGGTGTGCGGGCCGGGGGTGGAGACCATTTCATAGTCCTTCGACAGGCTCTTGTAGATCAGGCCGTGCAGCATGTCCGCCACCTGCTGCATCTCCTTCTGCTTGGCCGGGTCGCTTGCCGCCTCGCCCCAGATCTGGACCGGGTCCAGGAGGATCTTTTTGTAGGTGCCCCGGGGGATCAGGGCGATCTTCGGGTTCCTGTAGACCAGCAATCCCTCGCCGTCTTCGCCCTTGCGCATTTTCGGGTAGAGGTCGCCCAGAAAACCGGAGGTTTCCATGGATCGCGCCTGTTTCGTGGGCGCGCAACCGAAGAGCAGGGCAGCGACAAGGGCGAACGGCAGCCAGGCGGTCATGGAACCCTCCTTAC